>JBFMEJ010000097.1:0-6110 GCA_040753275.1 Bacillota bacterium | reverse complement strand
ATGTTGGGGATAGCTTTCTTATCGCCGAAGGTTATAAATTGATTGCTCCAAAACCGATCTGTATGCACTCGTTAACCTCACTGATGCCTTATTATGTGGCCTTGAGCAAGGGAATAAATCCGGTTGCGCTGGGCCTGGCAAAAGATAAAGGTAAGGATAAAGATAAAGCTTACCTGCAGTGCCTCGATCCGTATACAAAAACAGGTGGGGGAACGGTGGTTTTTGAGGTCAGCCGGTCAAATGCAAAAAGTGACGTCTGCTAATTATGATTGCAAGTTACTTGCAAGTTTGACTATTCCCAGCTGGAGTGAAGGAAGATGAATTGCGTGAATCCCCAGATCTTCCGCCAGTACGACATCCGCGTCCGGGCGGAGAGGGATTTAACTAATGAAGTAGCTGCCCTTTTGGGGTGGGCTTTTGGCTATTATGTGCGGGAGCGCGGTGGGCATCCCTGCGCCCGGACTGTTCCGGAAGTGCTGGTGGGGCGGGACAACCGGCTGAGCTCGGAGCGGCTGCGCGATGCCTTTGTAGCGGGGCTGGTTTCGGCCGGCTGCCGGGTGGTGGATATCGGCCTGGTGGTGACTCCCGTCCTTTATTACGCCGAGGCTGTTTGCCGGCCGGGTGGGGCGGTAATGATCACCGCCAGCCACAACCCGCCGGAGGACAACGGCTTTAAGCTGGTCTGCCGGGGAAACGCCCTTTACGGAGAAGAAATCTTGCGTCTGAAAGGGATCGTTGAGGCAGGAAAATTTCCCACTGGACCAGGGGAAGCAGATGAGATTAAAGTAGGGAAAGCAGGCGGGACCGAAACAGAGGAAGCGGGTGCGACTGGAATGGATGGAGCAGGTCCGCGCGGGTCAAGGGAGGTGGGCACCACCAGCGCAGAGGAGGAGATTTCCGGTGGGGCCGGGGAGGTCTTGGAAAGGGACCTGGCCACTCCTTACCTGAACATGCTCAAGGAGAAAATCCAGTTGGGCCCCCGCCGATTAACAGTCGCCTTGGACTGCGGCAACGGCTCGGCTTCCCTCTTTGCGGAGAAGATTTTAGAATCCTGGGGCTGCTGGGTGATTCCTCTTTACTGCGCATCCGACGGGCGCTTCCCGAACCACCATCCCGACCCGGTGAAAACGGCCAACCTGGCGGATTTAAGAAAGGCGGTGGTAGAAAACGGCGCCGACCTGGGCGTGGCTTACGACGGCGACGCGGACAGGCTGGGCGTGGTGGACGAAAAAGGGCGGGTCATCTGGGGCGACATTCTGATGTGCCTGTTCTGGCGGGAGATCCTGGCCCGCTGCCCCGGCGCGCCGGCCATCGTGGAAGTGAAGTGCTCCCAGGCCCTGGTCGAGGAGATCACCCGTTTGGGCGGCCGGCCCTTTTTCTACCGGACCGGCCACTCGCTGATCAAGGCCAAAATGAAGGAAGTGGGCGCCCCATTTACAGGGGAGATGTCCGGGCACATGTTCTTCGCCGACGAGTACTACGGCTTTGATGATGCCTTTTACGCCACGGGGCGGCTTTTAAGGATTCTTTCCCATACGGAAAAGACCTTATCGCAACTCCTCGAAGACATCCCGAAGTACTATTCCACCGCCGAAACCAGGGCCCCCTGCGCCGACCGGGATAAGTTTGACGTGGTGGCCCGCCTGGTGGAAAAATTCTCCCGGGAATACGAGGTCATTTCCGTTGACGGGGCGCGGGTGCTCTTCGGTGACGGCTGGGGCCTGGTGCGCGCTTCCAACACCCAGCCCGTGCTGGTGGCTCGCTGCGAGGCAAAAACACCGGAGGGGCTGGCGAGGATCTGCGGAATCATGAAAGAAGCCCTGCGACAGTGCCCCGAGGTGGGGGATTTTGAGTGGGAGTATTGACCTGGTGTTCCCGGCGGGCGGAGAGCCATGATCCTTTCAAAAAAGGAGACGCGTTAGATGAAGGTGATTATTTTAGCGGGTGGCAGCGGCACCCGGCTGTGGCCGCTTTCCCGCACGAACTTCCCCAAGCAGTTTTTAAAGTTAAAAAACAACCGTTCGCTTTTTCAAATGACCGTAGAAAGGAGTTGCCGGTTAACCACTCTGCCCCAACTCTACGTCGTTACCAATGCCGCCTACAAGTTTTTGGTGCTGGGCCAGATCGAAGAGCTGGGCTATAAATTTGACGAGGACAACATCCTTCTTGAGCCGGTGGGGAAAAATACCTTACCGGCGATCTTCTACGGGGTGAAAGAAATCCAAAAACGGCACGGGGACGATCTGGTCGCGGTTTTCCCTTCCGATCATCTGCTTGAAGATGGGCCGGAGTTTTTCGAAACCGTTCAAAAAGGCCGCCCCCTGGCCGCGGAATACCTGCTCACCTTCGGCGTCAAGCCCGCGCAGCCCCACCCCGGCTACGGCTACATCAAGCCTGGCGAGCCTTTAGGTGCCGGCTACCGGGTTGCCGAATTTAAGGAAAAGCCGGACGAAAAAACGGCCCTGGCCTACGTGGAAAAAGGCTACCTGTGGAACAGCGGCATGTTTCTGTTTCACACCGGCATCTTCACCGAAGAAGTGCGGCGGTGCTGCCCGGAGGTTGCCGAAGCCTTTCGCGCCGAAGACATCAGCGAAATTTTCGAAAAGGTCCCGGCCATCTCCATCGACTACGGAGTAATGGAAAAATCCGACCGGGTGGCGGTGCTTCCCCTTGCGGTGAAGTGGAGCGACCTGGGTTCCTTCGATGCCTTTTTCGACGAGTTCCCCCGGGACGAAAAGGGGAACGTCGTCTTTAACGGCGGGGTTTTGCTCGACGCGGCCGGCAACCTGCTCTACACGGACAAAGGGAAGCTGGCGGCGCTGATCGGGGTGCGCGACCTGATCGTGGTGGACGAGAAGACGCCCTGCTGATCTGCCCGAAAGACCAGGCCCAGCGGGTCAAAGAAGTGGTCGCTGCCTTAAAGGAAGCCGGCGACCAGCGGGCCGATTTCCACCTGACGGCTTACCGCCCCTGGGGCTCCTACACCATCCTGGAAGAAGGGTTCTTCTATAAAATCAAACGGATCACCGTTTTGCCCGGGAAAAAGCTCAGCTACCAGCTCCACCACCACCGCAGCGAGCACTGGATCGTGGTGCGGGGCACGGCGAAGGTGACCGTGGAAGGGGTGGAGACCCTGGTGCGCAGCGGGGAGAGCACCTTCGTGCAGAGCGGCAAAAAGCACCGCCTGGAAAACCCGGGGAAGGTGACCCTGGAGGTCATCGAAGTGCAGCTGGGCGAGTACCTGGCGGAAGACGACATCGTGCGCTTTGATGATGACTTCGGGCGGGGATGAACCCGCCCTTTTGATTTTGGCGGATCAAAAATAGAAGTGGAATTCCCCTCTCCTTCGTGATAAAATACAGGCAAACCAGATTTTAGGCAGGCGTTGCCATGAACACCGAAACCATTGCGATCAAAATGGACGAACTGATTAAAAGGCTGTTCCATTTATCGAAAAAGCCCCTGCTCCACGTCTTGAACGCCCTGTACGACGACAACCTGGCGGAAACGGCCCAGGTGAGCTACGGCAGCACGGAATTCATCCGGGATGACCTGGTCAAAAGCACGGCTGACCTGTTTATCGAAGTCGCCTCCGGCAAAACTATTTACCGGTATCACATCGAATTTCAAACCACCTACGATAAAAACATCGTCATCCGGATGTTCCGCTACGGTTTTGAAAAAGCCAAAGAACTCCTGGACCTGTCTGACCTGACCAAACCCCTGGAAATGGAGTTCCCCGACCCCCGGGTGATCTTTATCGAAGAAAACGAGAAAATACCCGACGTACTCCAGTTAAGGATCAAGATTCCCAAACAAGAATCCCTGCTCTACCAGGTCCCGGCGTTTAAATTCTGGCTTTACGACGCCCAACAGCTCTACGCCAGAAAAATGTACCTTTTGCTGCCCCTGCAGGTGTTCAAGATCCGCAAATACTTAAAGGCCAAAGGGAAGATGGACGCCGAAGCATACAGCAATCTCCTGCAAACAGCCGAAGAAGTCGTCAAAACCATCACCCTGGCCCTGGCGGAAACAAAGATCACCCCCGAAGACGCCGGGGAAATGCACGCCATTATGCTGAACATCATGGAATATCTGTACGGTAAATACGGTGATTACGACAGGATCGATCAGGAGGTGAAGAACATGATTAAAACGTTTTATGACCCCGGACTGGTGGAGAAAGGCAGGCAGGAAGGAAGCCGTTTAATCTTGCTAAAACAGATCAAAAAACGTTTTGGTGCGGTGTCTCAAGATATTGAAGAACAAATCAACGCCCTGGAACTGGCCCAGCTCGAAGCGCTGGCCGAAAAGATCCTGGAAATAACCACCGAAGAAGAACTGCGACGGGCAATTGCGGTCAGGCATTGAGTATTTTTGTTTGGTTGTAGTCCGGGAAGGTAGTGAATGCTTCAAGGGTCATCATTGAACGGGCCTCTCTCCTGTTGTAGTTCGTTCAAATGGAGAAATTCGGGGCTCGCTCTTATTTTTCCTCTTATTTTTCCTTTTTGGAAGAAATTCTTCCCCGGGTTCAAGCAAATCGCCGCCCTGCCCGGAAAAAACTCAGCTACCAGCTCCACCACCACCGAAAGCCAGGCACTGAATCGTGGTGCGGGGGACAGCGAAGGTGACCGTGGAAGAGGTGGAAACCCTTGTGCACAGCGGCGAAAGCACCTTTGCCAGAGTGGGAAAAGCACCACCTGGAAAACCCGGGGAAGGTGACCCTGGAGGTCATCGAGGTGCAGCTGGGTGAGTACCTGGCGGAAAACGACATCGTGCGGTTCGAGGACGACTTCGGGCGGGGGTGGGTATGACACCTATTCATGGCTTAACATATTAGCCAATCTGGGTACTTCCCGATATCTTTTCGCGCAACCAGAGATTAATCAACGTTTCCGTTGATACACCTTGTTTTCGTGCATGGGCACGTAGTTGGGCTGCAAGATCTTTTGCCACAGCACAATATACCCTGCTGGAATAGACATCTACTTGAATATCTACATCTTCCATCATATCTTCGTAGTCGCTGGTGCTATGGGTATCCCAAAATGTCCAAAATTCTTCCAAAGAGGTAAAGTTTTCAGGTAGCTGATCCTGCTTAAGTTTATTATCTTTTCGCATAACTTTTACGCTCCTTTTCGTCCATGTCACGGGCACTGAGAATGAGCGCTTGACACTTTCTTTTTTGGATAAAGAAAACTACCAGGTAACGCCCGGACTCTGTTTGTCCCAGGGCTCGGTATACATGTTCGCCTTGAAAATGACCTTTTTTCATTTTTTTAAACTGAGGATTGCCTGTTATAGCTTCTTCGACTTCCGTTTGAGTAACATGGTGCTTTAACTCAATCTTGTCGATAACTTGATCTAACCACAAAATTCCGGTAATCTTCACTATTTTAACCTCATTGTGTTTTGGTGAATATCAAGATAGCACTATTTGACCTTGCACGGGGACAAGTATTGAAAAACCTTCTCTCTTAAATAGTAGCCTTAGGATAGGCTTTTGTCAATGAGATGATTCGAGGATAGTACCGGCGCCTTCGATTAAACTACAAACTTCCGAAATGCCCTGGCGGTAAGCAATTACGGCGTTAGTATCAACAGCTAATTTACCATTCGCCTTCAATTTTTTCGAACTCCTCATCAATAAGCCTCTGCATCTCTTCCGCTTCCTCGTGGGTTAACGTGCCGACCAGTTCCCGTAAAGCCTCCCTTTTGGGGCGGGGGCAAAGGATCACCCAGGCCCTTTCATTGTTTTTAAGCTCCGTTATGGGCGCAAGTGGTTTCAGTACATTATCATTATAAATTACTTCAATCAATCGACTCACCCCGGTCGCCTCCGTTTGTTTTATGTTATTGGAAGTATACACATTATACCATCAAAGTGGAAAACTTGAAAGGGTTTTTAGGTGACCCTGGAGGTCATCGAGGTGCAACTGGGCGAATACCTGGAGGAAGACGACATCGTGCGGTTTGAGGATGACTTCGGGCGGGAGTGAACCCCGCCCTTATTCATTATTTTTGGAATTACGCTAGGCTGGTTGCGCCTGCGGCAGCCAAAATATTTTCACGGGGGGTGGCGAGAAAAGGTTTTTACATATTATCACCTC
>JBFMEJ010000096.1:0-6132 GCA_040753275.1 Bacillota bacterium | reverse complement strand
GCCTGCCGCCGGTGGTGGTGGGGCTGGTGGTCTGGCTGACCTTCACCAGGTACGGACCCCTGGGTTTCCTGGATCTCCTCTACACCCCCGCAGCAATGATTTTTGCCCAGGCAATTATCGCCTCCCCCATCGTCACGGGGTTTACCGTGGCCGCCATCCAATCCTTAAATCCGAAGATCCACCTGCAAATCCTGGCCCTGGGCGCTTCCCGCGGGCAGCTGCTCTGGCTTTTGGTGCGCGAAGCGCGGCTGGGCCTGCTGGCGGCGGTGATTGCCGGCTTCGGCGGAGTCATTTCCGAAGTAGGCGCCTCCATGATGGTCGGCGGAAACATCGCCGGCAGCACCAGGGTGCTTACGACGGCCATTGTTTTGGCCGTGGGTCAGGGGAAACAGGAACTGGCCTTTGCTCTAAGCCTCATTTTGTTCGTGCTGGCGTACGGGATTACCGCCTTTTTAACCACGGCGCAGCAGCGGAGCAGCCACGCGTGAAAACGGGAACGGGAATTAAGGGTTAGTTAATTTTTCGGCAACGCTAATAATTTTTGAAAAAGGGTTTTTTGAAAATACATGCCGGTAAAAATAAAGACAGCACGGAAAGGAGCGCATCCTGGCCGGAAAAACCAACCGCGGGCCGGTGTTTTTCCCTCCAGGAGGTGGAAAAGCCGAATGAATAGGAAAGAGTTATTTAAAGCCGTTACGGTCAAAGAAGCCCGGGAAGCAATCCGGCGGCACTTTTCCCCGCCGCCGGAAGGAGAAACGGTTCCGCTGCTTGCCGCCCTCAACCGCTGCCTGCTCCATGAGGTGACGGCCGTTGACGACGTGCCGGGCTTCGACCGCGCCACCATGGACGGTTTTGCTGTGCGGGCCGGGGATACCTTCGGTGCCTCCGAGGGACTGCCCGCTTACCTGGAGGTGGCCGGGGAAGTGTTCATGGGGCAAAAACCGGAAGGAGAACTAAAGGCGGGGCAGGCCTGGCGCATTTCCACCGGAGGGATGCTTCCCGCCGGGGCCGACGCAGTGGTCATGGTGGAATATACCGAGGAGCTTGACGAAAAAACGATCGGCGTGCTCCGGCCGGTGGCGCCGGGGGAAAATGTGATCCGCCGGGGGGAGGATTTTACCGCCGGGGAACTGCTCCTGCCCGCCGGACACCGGCTGCGCCCCCAGGATCTAGGCATTTTAGCCGCCGCCGGAGTAACGGCGGTGGAAGTGCGGCGGCCTTTGCGGGCGGGAATCATTTCCACCGGGGACGAGGTGGTTCCGCCCGAAGAAAAACCGGCCCCCGGCCAGGTGCGGAACATTAATTCATACACTCTCTGGGGGGCGGTGCGGGAATGCGGGGGTGAGCCCAACCTGTACGGCATCGTCCGGGACGATTTCCAACAGCTCAAAGAAAGGCTGGCGGCGGCACTCTCCGAAAACGACCTGGTCCTGCTCTCGGGCGGCAGTTCGGTGGGCGCCCGGGACGTGGCGGCGGCGGCCATCGCCGCCCTGGGAGACCCGGGGGTGCTGTTTCACGGCGTTTCTTTAAAGCCCGGCAAGCCCACCATCGGAGCGGTCGTCAACGGGAAACCGGTTTTCGGCCTCCCCGGTCACCCGGCCTCCGCCCTGGTAGTTTTTGAGTTGCTGGTGGCGCCCTTGATCCGCTTTGCCGGCTATCCTGCCGAACCACTTTGGGAATTTCCCATGCGGGCGCGCCTGACCCGCAACCTGCGCTCCGCTCCGGGCCGGGAAGATTACGTGCGGGTAAAACTCACTCTGCGGAACGGCGAACTGCACGCGGACCCCGTGCTGGGCAAGTCGGGCCTGGTGGCCACCCTGGTCAAGGCCGACGGCCTGGCGAAAATTCCCGCCGGAAAGGAGGGCGTGGAAGCCGGGGAATGGGTGGAAGTGAAGCTGTTTTAAAAAAGGCACAAGGTTGATCAAGCACAGAGGCACAAAGCAAAAGAGTCCTTTTGCCCGGTTCATGACCCCTCAAGGGCAGATTTAAATTTAGCTATGTCCAGCTTCATTGCCCCCGCTTACAAACCCCAGCAGCACCCGGTAAGGCCCCGGCGTCCCGGGCGGAACCAGGGCCACCCGGTCGCCCGGGTTAATCACGTCTTCCAGGTGGCGGGCGACACCGTTAATAAAGACTGCTTCCACCTGCCGGGGATTGATTTTCAGCTCCGCAACCAGCCGGGCGGCCGGGGCCGGCTCTGGCCACTCTACCAGCAGGGGCTGAGGCCACCCCTGTTCGTTAAAAACTTTTTGCAAAAAAGAAAAGGCCCGGACTTCTATGGTTTTGTCCGCCAAGGGGGGTCACCTTTCTAATTAAATAACATGATTCTGTTGAAAATGTTAAGGTGGACCTTTTTACGTATCGTGTTTATTGTAATAGTACGCTACAACATGTTGTTCTAACAAACGGGAAAAGGGTTTTTGCAGTTAAATCATAACATAAATTTTTTCTCTGTATCCTCTGTTTCTCCGTGGTTATAAATTTTTTCGCAAATCCAGAAATGAGGTGTGGCAATGTCGAAAGGAAAACGCGATGTTTACCTGGACGACCGCCCCTGGGAAGAAGCACTGGATCAGTATATGACTTATCTGGACAAGATTGGGGCGCTGGCTCCCGGCCCGCCGGAGGTGCTGCCGGTGGAAAAGGCCGCCGGCCGGGTAACGGCGGCGCCGGTTTACGCCCGGATCTCCTCCCCGCACTACAACGCGGCAGCTATGGACGGCTATGCGGTGAAGGCCGCCTCCACTTTCGGCGCCTCGGAAACAACGCCGAAGCGGCTGACTCTGGGCAGCGAGGCGGTCATGGTGGACACCGGCGACCCCCTGCCTGCCGATTGCGACGCGGTTATCATGGTGGAAGACGTGCATTTTGTTTCCCCGGAGGTCATCGAAATCACCGAACCGGCCTACCCCTGGCAGCACGTGCGGGGGATCGGGGAAGTCAACGTGGCCACCGAAATGATCGTCCCCGCCAACCACCGCCTGCGCCCCATCGACATCGGCGGGCTGCTGGCGGGGGGGATCACGGAAGTATCCGTCCACCCGCGGCCCCGGGTGGCCATTCTGCCCACCGGCACGGAAGTGGTGGAGCCGCGGGCCGATTTAAAACCCGGCGAAATCATCGACTACAACAGCCGGGTGCTGGCCGGACTGGTGGAGGAATGGGGCGGCGTGGCGCTACGCCGGGAAATCACCAGGGACGACCCGGAAACGCTGCAAAACACCCTGGCCGAAGCCCTTGCCGGTGCCGACGCCGCGCTGATCATCGCCGGCTCCTCCGCCGGCAGTGAAGATTTCACCGCAGAAGTCATCGGGCGGCTGGGGGAGGTGCTGGTCCACGGCGTGGCCACCAAACCCGGTAAACCCGTAATCCTTGGCGTTGGAAACGGTAAACCGGTAATCGGCGTTCCCGGTTACCCCGTCTCGGCATTCCTGTGCATGGATCTGTTCGTGAAACCGGTCATCTACCGCAAGCTCGGCTCCGTCCCGCCGGCGAGAGCGCGCACGGAAGCCATCGTTTCCCGCAAACTGGTCTCCACCCTGGGCGTAGAGGAATTCGTACGGGTGAAACTGGGCCAGGTAAGCGAGAAAATCATCGCCACTCCCATTTCCCGGGGAGCGGGCATCATCACCTCTTTAATCCGGGCGGACGGCATCGTGCGGGTGCCGCGCCTTTCCGAAGGCTACGGGGCGGGGGAAACAGTTCCCGTGGAGCTTTTCCGCCCTCTGGAGGAAATCAGGGAAACCACCGTGATTATTGGCAGCCACGACATCGCTTTAGACGTGCTGGCCAACCACCTGCACCGCCTTTTTCCCGCCGCCAGCCTCTCCAGTGCCCACGTGGGCAGCCTGGGGGGCTTAACCGCCTTGAAGAGGGGCGAAGCTCACTGCGCCGGCACCCACCTGCTGGACGAAGAAACCGGGGATTACAACGTCTCTTACATCCGGCGGCTGCTGCCGGACCGGCGGGTCATCCTGCTCAACCTGGTTTACCGCGAACAGGGCCTGATTGTCGCTAAAGGCAACCCCAAAGGGATCAAAGGAATCGCCGACCTGGCCCGTCCCGGCGTCACCTTCGTCAACCGCCAGCGTGGCGCGGGGACGCGGGTTCTCCTGGATTACTACCTGAAGCGGCTGGGGATCGACCCCGACCAGATCCAGGGGTACGGGCGGGAAGAGTACACCCACATGGCCGTGGCCGCGGCGGTGGCCGGCGGGATGGACGCGGGTCTGGGCATCCGGGCCGCCGCCCAGGCGCTGGGACTCGACTTCGTCAGACTGGACGAAGAGCGCTACGACCTGTGCATCTTGCGCGAATACTGGGACACTCCGTACATCCAGCGCCTTTTGGCCGTCATCGCCACCCCGGAATTCAAAAAAGAGGTGGAAAGCCTGGGCGGCTACGACCTGCGGGACTGCGGCAAGATCATGTGGGAAAGCTAGCCGGGCGGAGCCAGCAGGTCCTTCCCAGGAAAATAATTTAACCGCAAAGGCATAAAAAACGCAAAGACCTTAACAACGCACTTAATCCAACTCCACATTAAAAAGTAAAATGTCTACTACCGCATGATAATCTCCATATTCGACGTGAAAATGCGGCGGCAAATGTTCGTCATAATCTCTATGGAGATTTTAATTCCGTAAAACCAGCTTACTTGCACCAAAATAAGCCACCCCCAGGTAAATTATACCCGGTAAACTTTGCTCCGGCAAGAACGCCTGAACAATAAACATTACTGCGCTGGAATAAATCACCGGATTTTCTTTATTTACTTGATTTGCATAATTACATTTAGTATAATCTAAATTAGACTAATTTAATAACCAAACCGAAGGGATTTTATGATTTTCGTTAATCGAAAGGCCGAACTGGACTGGCTGGAAGAGGCTTACCAAAACCCCCGCGCCCGGTTGCTGATCATATACGGGCGCCGGCGGGTCGGCAAAACGGAACTGCTCCGGGTTTTTTGCCGGGGGAAAAGGCACGTCTTTTTCGCGGCCGACCTGGGACCCGATCACGAGCAGCTTGCCTCGTTTTCCCAACGCCTGTGGGAGCTGGCCTATGGTGAAGCGGCGCCTGGATTTACCTTTCCTTCCTGGGAAGCAGCTTTTCGTTTCCTCAGCGGGCTCGCCGGGGAGCAGAAGCTGGTCGTTGTCCTGGATGAATTCCCTTATTTAATGGAGAGGAATCCAGCCCTTCCTTCGGTTCTCCAAAAGGTTTGGGACGAGGAGTTGCAAAAGACCCGGCTCTTGCTCATCCTCTGCGGATCTTACGTGGGGGTCATGGAAAGGGAGGTGTTGGGCTACAAAAGCGCCCTGTACGGAAGGCGATCCGGGCAATACTTGGTGGAGCCGCTCGGATTCCATGAAATTGCTGGCTTTTTCCCCGGACAGGACCCGCTCTGGCAGGTGGAAGCCTACGCGGTGCTCGGCGGGGTGCCCGCCTATCTGGGGGAATTTGCCGGCGAAGACGATCTTTTTGCCGGCATCGCGCGCAAAATTCTGCGCCGGGGGACTTTCCTGTACGAAGAGCCGCGCTTTCTCCTGATGCAGGAACTGCGGGAGCCGGCCAACTACTTTGCCGTTTTAAGGGCCGTTGCCCACGGGAAAACCCGGTTAAACGAAATTACCCAGGCAGCTGGTTTTCACGACCGGAGCGCTGCTTCCCGCTACCTGGACATTCTCCGGGAACTGGGTTTAATTCAGCGCCTGGTGCCGGTCACCGAAAAACAGCCGCAGAAAAGCCGGCGGGGTATCTACCGAATCAAGGACCAGTTCCTGCGGTTCTGGTTTCGCTTCGTTTACCCCCACCGGAGCGAACTGGAAGAGGGCGAGGTGGAACGCATCCTGGAAACCGGAATCAAACCCTTCTTTCCGGAGTTTGTCGGCCCGGCCTTTGAAGAAGTCTGCCGGCAGCACCTGCGCCTGCTGGGGCGGCAGGGAAAGCTCCCTTTTTATCCCTCCCGCCTCGGCCCGTGGTGGGACGGCAAAAACGAAATCGATCTCCTGGCCATCAGCGAGGACGAGTCGGCCGTACTTACCGCCGAATGCAAATGGTGGACGAAACCGGTGGGGGTAAACGTACTGGCGGCGCTCCAGCAAAAAATCAAATCCGTACTGCCGCTATTCGACC
>JBFMEJ010000095.1:0-6151 GCA_040753275.1 Bacillota bacterium | reverse complement strand
CTTGCAAAAGACCCTCGGTGCCCAATACGAAATTTTTCCCCTCAGCGCTTTGACCGGCCAGGGTTTGGAGCCGCTTTTATTTCGAGTGGCCGCGTTGGTGGCGTCACTTACGGCGCCCCGGCCGGGAAAAGCAAAAGAAGAAGAAAAAGATGCTTCTCACCGGGTAACCAGGCTCAAAAAGGAGCCGCCCTTTTTCATCACCCGCCAAAACGGCATTTTTGTTGTGCAGGGGCGGGCCGTCGAAAAGCTGGTGGCCATGACCGACCTGGACAATCCAGCGGCGCTGGCCCGCCTGCAAAAAATTTTTGACCGGCTGGGGCTGGAAAAGGCGCTGCAGCAGGCAGGCATCCGGGAGGGTTGCCCGGTTCAAATCGGAAAGTACGAGTTTATTTACCAGCCGGGCGGGAAGGCATTGCCATAGAACCATTTATTGTTTATACTGATGGTGGCAATGTGTAAATCCCTGAAAAATTTTGTGTCCTGGCGGTGATCAATGAGCGGGGGAGGGCGAGGGCGTATTTCAGTCCAGCGGCAGTTTTCGGCAGTTAAACGGATTGTGGTTAAGGTCGGCTCCAGCTCCCTGATTTATCCTACCGGGCGCCCCAACCTCGCGCAAATAGAAAGCCTCGTCCGCCAGCTGGCCGACCTGCATAACCAGGGAAAGGAGGTGCTCCTGGTTACCTCCGGAGCCATCGGGATGGGCCTGAACAGGCTCGGCTACACCCGGCGGCCGAAAACCATTCCCGAAAAACAGGCGGCGGCGGCTGTCGGCCAGGGCATCTTGATCCACATTTACGAAAGATGTTTTGCCGAGTATAATATACCGGTCGGCCAGGTGCTGTTGACGCGGGAGGATTTTGCCGATCGCAGGCGGTTTTTAAATGCCCGTAACACCATGTATACCCTCTTGCGGATGGGTGTACTGCCCGTAATTAACGAAAATGATACAGTAGCCGTAGAAGAAATCAAGCTGGGTGACAACGATAACCTGGCTGCCCTGGTGGGTGTCCTGGTGGATGCCGATTTATTGATTCTTCTTTCGGATATCGATGGTTTTTACGAAAGCGATCCTCGCCTTGGCCCGGCCAGGATAATTTCCGAGGTGAAGGAAATCACCCCGCAGCTGGAGCAAATTGCCGCCGGTACAAAAAACAGCCTGGGCACCGGCGGGATGTTCACGAAAATCCAGGCCGCGAAGATTGCCATGCATTCCGGAATGATCATGGTTTTGGCGGCGGCGGCCGAAAAGGACGTGGTCCGCCGGGTGGTGAACGGGGAGCCGCTGGGAACGGTGTTCTGGCCTTCTCTCCGGCTGGAAAATAAAAAACGGTGGATTGCCTATAGCGCCGCCGTTCACGGAAAAATTTACGTGGACGAAGGAGCCGCCGCGGCCCTGCTGCAGAAAGGAAAAAGCCTCTTGCCCTCCGGCGTAACCAGAGTGGAGGGGGATTTTGAAATGGGCAATACGGTGAGCATTTGCGATCCGGACGGCCGGGAAATCGCCCGCGGAATAACCAACTTTTCAGCGGAAGAAATCAATACCATCAAGGGCGCCAAAACAAAAGACATCGCAAAACTGCTGGGACACAAAGGATACGAGGAGGTCGTGCACCGGAACAATCTGGTGTTGAGCGGTTACCCTAACCCCTAACCTCCAACCCTAATTCCTATTTTTTAGAGGAGTATTGATTTAGTGCAGAGAATCGGTATTATGGGCGGAACTTTTGACCCCATTCATTACGGCCACCTGGTGGCCGCCGAAGAAGCCCGCTGGCAGTTCGGACTGGAGAAAGTGATTTTTATTCCGGCGGGGCACCCCCCGCACAAAGTTTCCCGGAAGATTTCGGATGCCCGTCATCGCCTGGCCATGACCCGGCTGGCGATTGAGAGCAACCCCTTTTTTACCGCTTCGGCAATCGAAATCGAAAGACCCGGTTTATCGTATACGATTAATACGGTCAGGGATATGCGCAACACTTATCCCCTGGCCGATATTTATTTTATCACCGGAGCGGACGCCGTCCTGGAAATTTTAAGCTGGAAACACATTGATGAATTACTTGACCAGTGTTGTTTTATCGCCGCTAAACGTCCAGGATACCGGCTGGGCAGGCTGAAGGCAAAGCTGCCCGGCCTCCGGCGGGGGCAGCTCAAACGGATTACCGTCATCGAAGTGCCGGCGCTGGCGATCTCTTCCACCGATATCCGGCAGCGCGTGCAAACGGGCCGGCCGATTAAATATTTGCTGCCGGAGGCCGTTGAAAGGTACATCAGGGAGCAGGGCCTGTACAGGGGAGACTGACGGTGTTTTTACTTTGTGCATTTGCGCCTGAGTAACTTTCTGCCTTTTGGCTGCAAATTTGCATTTGCACAGCAGCAATTGCAAATAATATGTTTTAAGAAAAGAGGTGAAAGATGATGGTGCGTACTTTGTACGTCGGCAATCTCCCGTGGGCTACCCGGGAGGAAGACCTGGCCGAAGCTTTTTCCCAATACGGCGAAGTGATGAACAGCCGGATTATCCGGGACCGGCAGACCGGCCGGTCGCGCGGGTTTGGCTTTGTCGAAGTGGCCGACGAGGATGCCGAGGCGATTATCGCTGCGCTTAACGGCAAAGAATTCGGCGGCCGGGTGATTACGGTCAGCGAAGCCAGAGACAGAGAGGTAAAATAATAAAAATTTGGCGCTAAAAAGAGAAGGAACTATGCACTAAAAGGAGAATATAACTAACAATAGGATCACCAAAAAAAATTTAACAGGGGGAATTTATTTGGCATTTAACCCACAGGCATTGCTGAAAATTGCCAGACGGGTCGCCGGGGACAAAAAGGCCTACGATATTACAATTCTGGACATCAGAAAAATTTCCATTATTGCCGATTATTTTCTAATCTGCACGGGTAGATCGCCAATCCACGTGAAAGGCATCGCCAGGGAAATAATCGAAGAGATTGCCAGGGAAACGGCTGTTCACCCCCGCGTAGAAGGTTTGCGGGAGGGCCGGTGGGTGCTTTTGGATTACGGTGATCTGGTCGTCCACATCTTTGTGGAAGAGGAAAGGCAGTTTTATAATCTGGAACGTCTGTGGGGAGATGCCGGAGAATTAAATTTTGCCCAATTGTAATATGATTTGTTATTTATGGCGGATCATGTTATAATTGGCAGAGGAACACGAGGGATGAGGGGGTGATTGCATGGTGAAAAGCCTGGTAACCGTCCTGCACGTGCTTTTCAGTCTCTTTTTAATTGCCGTTGTTCTTTTGCAGTCGGGGCGGAGCGCTGGTTTATCCGGCACAATTGCCGGCGGCGCCGAAGCAATTTTTGGGAAAAAGAAGGGTTTAGACGAGTTACTGGGCAAGATGACTACGGTGGTAGCTGTCTTGTTTGGAGTAACGGCTCTTCTGCTTGGTTTCTGGCAGTAAGAAGGACGGAGAAGGGATGAGGAGGTAGTTTTGCGTTTTTAGCAGGCCTCTAATGCTTTTGGTGCTCCCGCTTTTTTGGGGGCCAATCCAGTGGGGAAAGGAGTGGAGAAAGCCTGGTGAAGGAGGCCGCCAGGTGAATTGCCTTGGATCAGGTAAATTTAATTACGTGGATAGGTATTATCGCTTCGGTGATTGGGCTTTTATTTGCCGTTTATCTGATTTCCTGGGTTTTGAGCCGTCCCGCCGGTTCGCAGCGGATGCAGGAAATCTCGGCGGCAATTCAAGAAGGCGCCATGGCCTACCTGAACCGTCAGTACAGGACAATTGCGATTGTTGGTATAATCGTGGTTATTTTAATTTGGGCCGGCCTGGGCGCGACGACGGCCATCGGGTTTATCGTGGGCGCCGTTTTTTCTGCTTTATGCGGTTACGTCGGAATGTACGTGACCACCCGCGGGAACACCCGGGTGGCCGAAGCGGCCAAGAGCGGCATTGGTTACGCCCTGCAGGTGGCTTTTAAAGGCGGCGCCGTGACGGGGATGATCTGCGTCAGTCTGGCTCTGTTGGGTATATCCGGTTTGTACCTGGTTTTTAAAGATCCGGTCTCCTTAGTCGGAATGGGCTTCGGAGGCAGCCTGATCAGTGTGTTTGCCCGTCTCGGCGGCGGCATTTATACGAAGAGCGCCGATGTGGGCGCCGACCTGGTGGGGAAAGTAGAAGCGGGCATTCCCGAAGACGATCCGCGCAACCCGGCGGTAATTGCCGACAACGTGGGGGACAACGTAGGCGACTGTGCCGGGATGGCGGCCGACCTGTTTGAAACTTACGCCGTAACGGCCATCGGTGCCATGTTATTGGGCCACCTGATTTTCCCGGGTAATCCGTTGGCCGTAGTTTACCCCATTTTGCTTGGTGCGGTGGCCATCATCGCCTCGATCATCGGCAGCTTTTTTGTCCGCATGGGCGGCGGGCAAAATATCATGGGCGCCCTCTACAAAGGTTTGTGGGCTTCGGCGATTCTGGCGCTGATCGGCTTTTTCTTTGTCACCCCGTCAATTATGGGCAACAACGTTTATTTTATTCCTGCCTTGATCGGCGTTGTGGTGACTCTCGCCATCGTCTATATTACCGACTATTACACTTCCAAATCCTTCCGGCCGGTTAAATCCATCGCCAACGCTTCCCAGTCCGGCCACGCGACGAACATCATCACCGGTCTTTCGGTGGCCATGGAAGCAGGTGTTTTGCCGGCCCTGGTGATCATCGCCGGAATTCTGGTTTCTTTCGTGGTCGGCGGCGCTGGAGACGGCGGTTTGTATGCTATTGCGGTGGCCTCCATGGCCATGTTGTCCATGACGGGAATCATCGTGGCCATCGACTCCTACGGGCCGATTACCGACAATGCCGGCGGCATTGCCGAGATGGCCGAACTGCCCGAAGAGATCCGGAACATCACCGATCCCCTGGACGCCGTCGGAAATACTACGAAGGCGGTGACCAAGGGGTACGCCATCGGTTCGGCGGGCCTGGCGGCCATTGTGCTGTTTGCCGATTACACCTACCATTTGCGGGACTTCGTCCCTGCCGAGAAGCTTACCTTCTCGATTAACAACCCGTGGGTGCTGGCCGGTCTTTTAGTTGGCGCTGCGCTGCCTTTCCTGTTCTCTTCGCTGGCCATCGGCGCGGTGGGGCGGGCCGCCTATGAGGTGGTTAACGAAGTGCGCCGGCAGTTCCGGGAAATCAAAGGTTTAATGGAAGGAAAAGCGCGTCCCGAGTACGGCCGCTGCGTGGATATCGTCACCAGAAGAGCGCTGCGGGAAATGATCCTGCCGGCCCTGATCCCCGTGCTGGCGCCGATTATTTTCGGCCTGATCCTGGGCCGGGACGGCCTGGGCGGGATGCTGCTGGGAGCGATCGTCAGCGGTCTGTTCCTGGCCATCTTCCAGACTGCCGGCGGCGGTGCCTGGGACAACGCCAAGAAGTACATTGAAGAGGGCATGTACGGCGGTAAAGGCACCCCGGCCCACGCCGCAGCGGTAACCGGGGATACGGTGGGCGACCCGCTCAAGGATACCGCCGGTCCGGCTATCAACCCGATGATCAAGGTGGTCAACATCGTGGCGCTGCTGCTGGTGCCGTTAATCTGGAATATCGTGCGTTAAGCAATTAATTGCTCCGTCTTTTCGAGCTGGGCCGCCGGCCCAGCTTTTCCTTTCGCAAAAGTATCTACCCCTAATCCCTAATTCCCAATCCCCAATTCCTGTTTTTAAGGGAGGGACCCTCATGAGGGACAATATGTGTTTTGCCTGCAGCCCGCAAAATCCCATCGGCCTGCATTTGAAATTCGCCATGGAAAACGAGACTTGCCGCGCGGCCTTTACGGCCGGGGAAAATCACCAGGGGTGGGACGGGTTTGTCCACGGCGGGCTGTTGATGACCCTGCTGGACGAGGTCATGGCGCAGTGGCTATGGCGGAAAGAAATCAGGGCGATGACGGCGGAAATGAACGTCCGGTTTAGCCTGCCCGTGGCGATCGGGCAGGAAATAACCGTAGAAGCTTTCTGTGAAAAAAATCAACGGCGGCTCTACCAGCTGGCTGCCAGGATAATCTTGCCCGATGGCCGGCAGGCCGTCCGGGCCACGGCAAAATTTTTAACGATCAATTAAGTAATATTTTGCTTTTTCGAGAGGATCTTGCTGATTTAGTGTCGAAATAAAACCCTGAGGTG
>JBFMEJ010000094.1:0-6208 GCA_040753275.1 Bacillota bacterium | reverse complement strand
TTTTCAAGCGTTCCTCCCGGTAGAGGGAGCGGGATGTTTCCGGCAGGACGTAGCGCACCGCGTTATTTTCCGCCGGGGCTTTAATCAGGCCCAATTCTTTCAAATCACGGGAAATGGTGGCCTGAGTGGCCTTCAGGCCTGCTTGCTGCAGGGCAAGGGCCAGTTCTTTTTGGGTCTGGACTGGTTTTTGCGCAATAATCTCAAGAATTTTCCTCTGGCGCTGAATCTTCACGGTGGTGATCAGCCTTTTCGCCTTCGCTTAACTTTTTACGCAAAAGATAATAAAAACTGCGGTTTTTTAACCGGATAAATTTAGCCTGATAGGGCGCCCTGGTAACCACGACGGCATCGTTTTGCTCCAGCCGGAAGCCGTACTGCCCGTCCATGGTGAGCATCACTTCTTCGTTTTGGGAGTTGACGTTCACCCTGATTTCGCGGTCCGCGCCGATCACCAGCGGTCTTGCCCAAAGGGAATGGGGGCAGATGGGCGTGACCAGCATCAACTCCTGCTCGGGGGAAACCAAAGGGCCGCCGGCCGACAGGGAATAGGCCGTGGAGCCGGTAGGGCTGGCGATAATTAAACCGTCCGCCGGGTAGGTGGCTACATATTCGTTGTTCACAAAAGTTTCCAGGAAGATCAGGCGGGCAAAGGCGCCTTTGGTCACCACCGAGTCGTTGAGCGCGCTGGAGCGTTCAACGAGCTTTCCCCCGCGGAACACCCGGGCCTCCAGCATCATGCGTCCTTCGATCCGGTATTCTCCTTTTAAAAGTTTTTCCAGGGCAAAGAAAAGTTCGGGGGCGTCGACCTCGGTTAAAAAACCCATCCGGCCCATGTTAATGCCTAAAAGAGGCAAACCGGCGGGGGCGGCCTGCCGCGCGCTGTTCAGGAGGGTGCCGTCGCCGCCGAACACGAGCAGGCACTCCGCTTCCTTGCCGATTTCCTCCGCCGCGTATTCCGGGAGCCCCAGTGCGAAAGCGGCGGGCGGCGCCAGCAAAGGTTTGCAGCCATGGGCCTGCAGCCAGTTGATGGTTTTCTTAATCAGGTTGCGAATATTGGTCTTTTCCAGGTTGGCGACCAGACCGATGGTATCCATTTGCCGCTCCGTTTTGAATTATTTGGAGTCACTCAGGGTTTTATGTGCTTCCCGGACAACCTCCGCAATGCGGTCCGCCGGCTCCCCGCAGGCCGGTTTCGGCTGCCGGCCCCCGGCAAAGTAAAGGAGGTATTCAATATTTCCTTCCGGGCCTTTGAGGGGGGAGAAGTCAAGCCCGGCGGCCATCCAGCCCAGATCATTGACGACGGCGCAGATTTTGGCCAGCACTTCCCGGTGGACGAGGGGATCTTTCACCACGCCCTTTTTGCCGACTTTCTCGCGCCCGGCCTCGAACTGGGGCTTGATTAAAGCCACGCCGCCGGCGTCGTCTGTGGTCAGCTCCCGTACTTTCGGCAAAACCAGGGCCAGCGAAATAAAGGAGACGTCGATCACTGCAAAATCAGGCGGAACGGGCAGCGCCTCCCGGGAAAGGTGCCGGATATTGGTGCGCTCGAAAACGATCACCCGGGGGGAGGCGCGCAGCTTCCAGGCCAGCTGGCCGTAGCCGACGTCCACCGCGTAGACCAGCCTGGCCCCGTGGGCGAGGGCGCAATCGGTAAACCCGCCGGTTGAGGCGCCCACGTCCAAAACAATTTTATCTTTTAAATCCAGGCCGAAGACCCGGATGGCTTTTTCTAATTTCAGGCCTCCCCGGCTGACGTACGGCAGGCGCTCCAGCACGGCGAGCTCCGCGTCGGGCGTTACCTGCGCGCCTGGTTTCAGCACTTTCCGGCCGTCGACCAGGACCTGGCCGGACATGGCGGCGGCCCTGGCCTTTTCCCGGCTGGCAAACAGCCCCTTTTTCACCAGCAGCAAGTCCAGCCTGCATTTGGATGAGGCCACGGTCATTTTCCCCCCGCCTTCAGCCGGTCGCCGGCGGTCAGGCGCCGGGGGGCGGAAAAGGGCGGGCGTGTTTTTCCGGTCTGCCGCCGGCCGGCTAAATGGGAAGAACGAGCACAAGGGCGAACATCCAGATGGGAAAGGACGAGACGGCAGACGTTTTCGGCCGTCAGCCCTTGCCGGGCGAGGAGAATCTCGCGGCTGCCGTGCTCCACAAAGGCGTCGCCGATGCCCAGGCGGATGAGCTTGCCCGGGTTTGCCGCCTGCCGCCGTTCCAGCGCTTCTAACACTGCACTGCCAAACCCTCCCGGCAGGGCGTGCTCCTCAATAGTGATCATCAGCCTGGTCACGGCGGCGTAATGCAGAAGGCACTCTTCGTCCAGCGGTTTGACAAAACGGGCGTTGATGACGGCGGCGTCAATGCACTGTTCCGCCAGCAGCCCGGCGGCCTCCCGGGCCACCTGCACCATGCTGCCGATGCCCACCAGGGCTACGTCGGAGCCGTTGCGCAGCACTTCTGCCCGCCCCAGCGGCAGTCTCTCCGGCTTCCCCGCCAGCGCGCAGCCCGTCCCCCTGTCCCGGGGGTAGCGGACGGCTGCCGGACCATTGTAGGCCAGGGCGGTTTTCAGCATGTGGCGCAGCTCGTCTTCGTCCTTCGGCGCCATGACCACCATATTGGGGATGCAACGGAGGTAGGCGAAATCAAAAACCCCGTGGTGGGTGGGGCCGTCGTCGCCCACCAAACCGCCGCGGTCAATGGCGAAAGTGACGGGCAAATTCTGCAGGCAGACGTCGTGCACCACCTGGTCAAAGGCCCTCTGCAAGAAGGTGGAATAGATGGCCGCCACCGGTTTGAGCCCGCCCGCGGCCAGCCCCGCACTCAAGGTCACCGCGTGCTGTTCGGCGATGCCCACGTCAAAAAATCTTTCCGGAAAGGCTCTGGCGAACTCGGTCAGGCCGGTGCCGGAAGGCATGGCCGCCGTAATAGCCACGATTTTTTCGTCTTCTGCGGCCAGCTGGACCAGTGTTTTCCCGAACACCTCGGTATAGGTGGGCGGGGATGGGGCGGCCAAAGTTACGCTCTTGCCCGTTTCCACCGAAAAGGGGCCGATGCCGTGAAACTTATCCGCCTTGGCTTCCGCCGGCGGATAGCCCTTACCTTTTTGGGTAATCACGTGCACCAGCACCGGCCCCCGGGCAGCCCGGGCCTGCTCGAGGACGGACATCATTTCCGGAATGTTGTGGCCGTCGACGGGGCCCAGGTACTTAAAGCCCAGCTCTTCAAAAAACATTCCCGGGACGACCAGGTATTTTAAGGAGTCCTTGATCCTCTCCACCGCTTTGACCACTGCCGGGCCGATGGACGGTATTTTTCGTAATAGTTGTTCAATTTCTTCCTTGCCCCGGGAATACACCGGTTCGGTCCGCAGCCGCGTCAAATACCTGGACAATGCGCCGACGTTGCGGGAAATTGACATTTCGTTGTCGTTCAGGACGACAATCAGGTCCCGCTGGATATGCCCGGCGTGGTTTAACGCCTCGAAAGCCATCCCCGCGGTCATTGCGCCGTCGCCGATCACGGCCACGACGGCGTGCTTTTTCTTTTGCAAATCCCGCGCGACGGCCATCCCCAGGGCGGCCGAAATGGAAGTGCTGCTGTGGCCGGTGGCGAAGGCGTCGTAGGGGCTTTCCTGGGGCCGGGGAAAGCCGCTTAAGCCTTCGAATTGCCTGAGGGTATGGAATTCTTCCCGGCGGCCGGTGATCAGCTTATGGGCGTAGCATTGATGCCCGACGTCCCAGATAATCTTGTCCTCCGGCGGGTGAAAAACTCTGTGCAGGGCGAGCGTAAGCTCTACTACGCCCAGGTTGGGCGCCAGGTGCCCGCCGTTCGCCGCCACCGTCGCGATAATTTCCTCCCGGATTTCCCGGGCGAGCTGGTATAGCTGCGCAATCGACAAAGGCTCTAAATCCTTTGGTGAGTTAATCCCGGAAAGGAGCCGCGCCAAAAAAAGTCACACCTTTCCCCAGTCCCTGATTCCTAATCCCTACTCCTGCGTTTTTCTTTTTTTCCAACGGACATTCCGCTTAAACGATTCCAGGCGGCAATTATTCTTCCCACCAGAAAAATAACCTCGTTTGGATGGGTGAGGGCCAATCTTTTGCCCGCCGCTTTTCCGCCGATGGTCAGGGCGGCGATGGTCCCGGTCATCAGCATATTCAGAATAACCCTTTCTGCTTCCGGCCAGCGCAGCAGGATCTGCAGGACAAGGGCAATCCCCATCGCTCCGCTGAGCGTCCCGGCAATGTCGCCGATGACGTCGTTGCAGATGTTGGCTACCCGGTCGGCGTTGCGGATGAGAAAAACGCTTTCCTGGGCGCCGGCCACCTTTTTGGCCCCTTTGGCGTGAAAAGGCGCCTCTTTTGCTGCAGCCACCGAGGTGCCCACAATATCGGCGGCAATTCCGGCTAGTATAATTATAACTAAAAAAAGAAATGATAAAAATAAATTTTGTAATTTAATCGCTAAAATTTCCGATAACCAAAAAAAGGCAACCGCCAGCAGAAAAGAGGTTGCCCCGATAAAAAAAACGTAACGTCTGGAAACTGTTGATTTGGTGTTCGCCAAAAAAGACACCTCAGAATAGTCCGTAAGGATCCGGAAAGGTAAGTGACAGCAGGGCGGGTAAATATTGCGGCTTAAGGTCCAGCAGGCTTTCCCAGGCAATCACCGGCCGTCGCCGAACCGGCGGTTTCCCTTTCAGATTGCCTCCGCCGTTATCGCTAACGGCGGGGCTGGATTGCCACTTAGTCCACACTGCAATCCCCGCCCTGCCCCGGTTTCCCGGACAGCCTAGGAGTTTTCCTCAACGGATAGCCTTTTTCTAGCCTCTTTTGCAGTAACGGTTTCAGCCAATGCCCGCCGGCCACGGGCCCATGAACCGGCAGTGCTTTTCCCGGACATCCACCGTTCCCACTCAAGGCAGGCTACACTGCACGCAGCTCCCCACCACATGCAGGTTCACACCTCAAGCCATAGTAATTCTGCCGGAAAGACCGGCAGCGTTCCCACGAACTTGAGTCTCCACGGGGGCGGGGTCTACGCCCGCATGCCTTTGCGGCTCGCCCCACCCCCTTAACTCCCAGTACCAGCCCCCAACTGGGCGTTGGTAGCCAGCACCAGGAACTTCATCGATGTGCCCTTGACGGATTTTTAGGCCCGCCTTCAAAAAAGGCCTCTCCGACTAGGATACTGCGTCACTTACCGGTCCGAAGATAAGCTTTTTTAGCAAGTTATTATAACATGACTTGCCGAGGGAAACAAACAACTTCTCGGGCTAAAAAAGGTGCTGCGGGCTGAACGTTTGCTGATCGCGAACATTTTAATAGTTAACCAGATGAAAGGTTCCGACTGCAGGTTAAAGCTCGTATTTTCTTGAAGTTTCTTTCAAAAATCCCTGGCGATCACGAATTTGGCCAGTTCACGCAAAAAATCCGCCCTGCGGTCGAAATTTTCCAGGGCGCGGACAGCAGCGGCAACTGCTTGCCGGGCCTTTTCCTTCGCTCTGTCCAGGCCGAAAAGACCGGGATAGGTCGCCTTTTTATTCCTTTTATCGCTGCCTACCGGCTTACCCAGCCTGGCCTGATCGCCTTCTACATCTAAAATGTCGTCTTTAATTTGAAAAGCCAGGCCCAGGTATTCGGCGTATTCGGTCAGGGAGCGGAGTACGTCGTCGCCGGCCCCCGCCAGGATGGCGCCGGAACGCACCGCAGCCCGGTAAAGCGCGCCCGTCTTGTGGCGGTGAATGTACTCCAGGGTGGCCGGATCGATCTCTTGATCGGCAAACAGGGTATCGGCCACCTGCCCGCCGATCATCCCCCTCGTTCCGGCGGCGCCGGCAATTTCCGCGACAACGCGGAGAACCCGCGCGGAATCGGCCGGATCATCCGGAAAGTTTTTGGCCAGCAGCTCAAAAGCCAGGGTAAGCAGGGCATCCCCCGCCAAAATGGCGATTGCTTCTCCAAACACCCGGTGGCTGGTCGGTTTTCCGCGCCGGAAATCGTCGTTGTCCATGGCCGGCAGGTCGTCGTGAATCAAAGAATAGGTGTGGATGAGCTCGATTGCGCAGGCCGCCGGCAGAACGCGGGCGGGTTCGCCGCCGGCCGCCTCGGCTGCCGCCATGGTCAGTACGGGACGCAGCCGCTTTCCGCCGGCAAAGACGCTGTAGCGCATGGCTTCGTGGATCACCGGGGGGTAAACTTCCGGGGGAGGAAGG
>JBFMEJ010000093.1:0-6223 GCA_040753275.1 Bacillota bacterium | reverse complement strand
CGGCGGCAGTGGTATGGATGTAAAAAGTATCCATGCGCAAAAGCCGGATCAGCACCCCGGCCAGCTTGGCGGGCCCCTCGTAGTCCCGCGCGTTCCAGCGGCGGGTGGGGTGCCGGTAGGAAACCAGGGCGAATCTCCCGTCGTTTAATGGGCCTGCCTTTATTAGTTCCGGGTTCCGGGTTGCGAGTTGCGGTTTCTTATAACCCGGAACCTGGGACTCGGAACTCGTGACTAAAAACTCTGCCACGTTGATCACTCCTCAAGCGGATTATTCAGCCCTGGGGACAATTAATTGAGAAGTGGGAAGGGAGAAGTGAAAAGTTGGAAATTAAACCCTCCATGCCGCTTTCTCTGTGGCACCAGCAGATGATGAAAATCTTTTTTAGAGCAGAAATTGATAATCTCACTTCTAACTTCTCACCTCTCACTTCCCAATTCACCGGGAGCGGTGAGGTTTCCACTTGATCCCCCATTTTTCCTCGTAACGCCGGCGGTTCGCTTCAAATATTTCCCTGTAGCGCTGCTCCCCCATTAATTTAAAGCTCGCGTTGTGGAAGTGGTGAACAAAAACATCCTCAGCACAGATGATCTTGTAACCACGATTCCTCACGCGCAAGGCAAAATCATCATCCTCGAACATCCCGATCTCGAACCGTTCGTCCAGAAGGCCTACTTCCGTAAAAAGGCTTTTCCGCATAGCCACGCAAAACATGGCCAGGGTATCGACGGGAAAGTATTCATTTTCGTGCTCCCGGGTGTACCGCTCCGCAAACTGCTCCATTTCCTCCAGGCTGCTGTAGTGCGTTTCGATCCTGGCTTCGTTGCCGGCTAAATTGGTGACCGGCCCGACCATCCCGATGGTTTGATCCCTTTCCAGGTAACGAATCAACCTGCCCAGCCAACCCCGGGTAACCACTGTATCGTTATTTAAAATCACTACGTACTCCCCCCCGGCGGCTTTGATCCCGGCGTTGACCCCTTTGGCAAAGCCGTTGTTCCGGTCGTTGGGAACTAATTTGAGATTGCCGACCTTGCCGGCCGTTTCCTGAAGGTAGGCCAGGGTCCCGTCGGTGGAGGCATTATCGACAACGATCAGTTCAAAATTCGGGTACGTGGTGCAGCGGTAAATACTGTTGATGCATTGTTCGTTCAAGTGCAAATTATTATGGGTCAAAACAATAATGCTGACCAGAGGAAACGTCTTTTTGACGGCTTCTTTTAAGGCAGCGACGCGAATTGCCCAGTTGTTCCGCCGGGCAAAGTGCCTCCTCCGCTCCATTTTTTCGGGAGTGTTTTCGGCCAGCGCGGCTTCGATTGCCTCCAGGAAACCTTCGGCCGTATTCTCCAGGCGAACGAGACCCTCCGCCTGGTAAGGAAGAAGCTCCGGGAGAGGTACCGAAACGACCGGTTTCCCCGCGGATAAATACTCGTAGAACTTTACCGGGTCGGTGGCTTCGGTCAACGGGTTGACTTTGAAGGGAATCAGGCAGACGTCAAAGGTGTGCAGGTATCCCGGAAGTTTCTGGTAGGGTAATTCTCCGAAAAGATAAACATTGGGCAACACGGCCAGGTTTTGGATGTCCGCGCCGTAAGTGCTCCCGATAAGGACAAAACTGTAGCCGGGGCGTTTTTGCGCCAGATACTCGATGAGCTCTCCGTCGAACCATTCCGAAATGGCCCCAAAATAACCGATCACCGGTTTGGCCAATCCCTGCAAGGATAAGGGCACCTGCCCGAAAAAGGCGGCAAAGTGCGCAAAATCGGCGGCGTTGCGGATGAGCAGGCAGTTTTGGTTAAGCTCTTTTTTTTCCTCCCGCAAACGTTGTGACGTTGTCACCACCAGGTCGGCGAGGCGCGCAAGCTTTTCTTCCTGGGCAAGCATGACGGCACCGTTGGTGGAAAAACCGTCGTGCCGGTCGAGACAATCGTAAACGATTTTCCATCCGTATTTTTTCTTGAGCTCTTGCACCAGCGGTGTCCAAAAAGGTAACTGGACAATACAGACCACTTCCGGCATATTCCATTCCCGGCGCAGAAAATCTAACGCCGCGCAGGCTTTTTCGACGAGAACGGCGTCCATTTGCTCGCGATACACATTTACCGGCCGGGAATACGGGAGTTCCACCTCGTAAATGTTTTCTTTCAGCAGCCGCACCAGGGGAAATTCAGCGTTCGCCCGGAAAGTGGTCCGGAGGTAAAATACGCGGTGCCCGTTTTCGGCCAGACCGCAGGCCAGGTGTTGGGGCCGCTGGAACCGGAGGTCCCAGTCGATGACGGGGAGAAAGATTACATCGTATTGGGACATTTTCATTTGGTGATTTACTACTGCTGTGGGTACAACCGCAGGCGGCTGAGAAGATTGGACCGGTGCGGATAGAAAAACCGGTTTCCCCTGGTTAAGCGATAACAGGTAAAGAAAAACTTCTTTGAGCAGGGCAAAAGTGCGGGAATAATTCGCCTCCTGTTTTTTTTGCTGCGCGTAAGCGGCTACGCGTTCGTAAAAATTTGTATCTGCCAGCAGCCGGCGAACGGCTTCCCGGGCGCCCAAACCGTCAAAGGGGGCCAAAGCCAGTTCGGGAAAACAGATTCTTTGTTGTTCAAAAGTATTGCTGCCGACCACGGGAACGCCTACGCTGGCCAGTTCACCGCAGATTCCCCCTGCGCACGCGTAGGCGTCCATAATAATCCCCAGGTAATACCCGGCGAGTCTCTGCAAATGCTCCGGATACGAGGGCACGCGCTGCAAAATAGTTAGGGGGCAGTTTAATTGCCTGGCGGCCTCCTGGTACAGAAAAATTATTTCTTCCCTGCGCGGCACCCCTTGCCGGCCGGAATCGAGAATCAGCACGTCAACCGGCAGGCCAAAGGGAAGGACGGCGTAAAGGCCGGTCAGTCCGTTCCAGCCCCGGCCCGGAAAACCGGCCAAAAGAACCCGGCGTTCGCGCTGTTCAACCGGTTTGACCAGGCTCGCGGCGGCGTGAACGGCCAGGGGAGAATCCAGGTTGACCACGGGGACGCCGGCAAACAGGGAGAAGTAACGGGCGTGCGTTTCGCAAAAGGTCATCAGAAAGTCGCATTTATTCAGCCAGTTGGAGCCGGCGGTTTGGCTTTCGTTCCACCAAAAGTAGGGTTCGCAATCAGGGCTGATGACCAGGACTATTTTCGCCCGGGTTGCTTGTTTTAAAACGGCAAATTTTTCGGACAGGTCAGAAAGGCTACCGATTACAAGCAAAATGCAATGGTAGTCTTTCAATTGTTCTGCCGGCAACGTTTTTAGATTGTATACATCCATCAGGAAAAGACGCGCGATCAACCACTCATCCCTGTCCGGATAAAAACGGTCCCGGTTTAACCAGTTATGATCTAACTCCCTGCCGGTAACGAGGGCAAATTTTTTTTGCCGCAGCCGGCCGAGATCAAATTCCTGTTCCCGCAGAGCGTCCATTCCTTCCATCCCTTCCGGAAACATAAGTTCAAGGCGTTTTCAGTTGGATTTCGTAGATTAACCGGTAGCAAGGGTAGCGGTTTTCCGGAAGGGCAAAGTGCTGGTTGAAGAAACGGTTTAAAGCCCGCCCGGCATCCTCGCTTAGAAAATGGGCGGCCAGCAGCATTCCCATCCAGCTGGCCAGGCCGCTGTGGGGAAATCTCCGGTAAGGGAGGGCCAGTTTAGCCAGCACCGCTTCCATCTCTTCGGCAGTGGGCAGTCCTTTTTCCAGGTGGGGCTTCAAATAAGGATTTTGAATTAGCTGGTAAATCAATTCAATGGCCGGAAGTGCTTCCGCGTGCGGAGTGGTGATTATCGCCTTCTTGTCGGCCACCCGGACAACTTCCCGCACGAAACCCTCCCTCTGCCCGGATGCCATGGCTCCGCAGACGTCTACGGCCAGCACCACGTCGAAAGACTTTTCTCCAAAAGGCAGCCCGGGCAGATCCAGGCTGTCGCTTTGATCCAGCCAGGTTACCTGCTGTTCCGGAACGAACAACGAAAAATCGGCGTCAACCAGGCCGATGTGTAAAATTCGTAAGCCCTTCTGTCCCAAGGCATTGACCATATTTGCCAGCGTTTGGAACAGCTGGTAGCGGTCGAAGGAAAGGCAGGTTAAGTCCAGCCTGGGTATTTTCTCCCCGGCCGAAAAAAGAGCCTGCGCTTCGGCCAGAAAGCGCTGGATTACCCGGGGGTGGTTGCCCGTGAAGGGCATCGTTTTAATGGCGTAGTTCGGGGGTGTAAATGTCCAGTCCGGCTCGCCCATATTATTCAGCCTGTTGACATCTCCCCGGCGGTTATCGTTAAATTTGATCCGCGGCCCAAGGGCGTAGTGATAATGGTAAAGTTTTATTTCCGGGCATTCCGCCAGGCGTTCTTTTGCCTCCCAAAAAGGTTTTTCGTCGTATAAAAGGATGGGATGGTGACGTCTGCCGGCATAACGGATGCGCTTGTTATTCCGGAATAGCGCGTACTTCGTTGTCTGCCAGTGCGGGTCGCCCGGTGCATTAACCCGGATCGTTAAAGGATTCTGCCAAAAGCTCACCAGAGCAAACCCGTAGGCATCCACTTGCGGGCGGCTCAACAGTTCTTCTTTCAGCAAGGCAAAAGAGTCGTCCATTATTTCATCGGCGTCCAAAGCCAGGATCCAGTCGCCGGTGGCGGCGTCGATTAAAAAATTTCTTCGCGCCCCTTCGTTCCAATCGTCGGAATAAGGGATTCCTTCCTGGGGCTGCCTGAACAATTTCAAATTCCCGCATTTCTTCTGATAGGATTTGATTATTTCTACAGTCCGGTCGGCGCTTCCGCCGTCCAGGAAAATAACTTCGTCGGCATAAGTCAGGACGCTTTCCAGATACAGGGGCAAGAAAAATTCTTCGTTTAAAACAGGGGCGACTACGCTGAGCTTCATTGTTTCCCCGCTCTCTTCAGGTAGAATCCTATAATAAAACAATATATGTAATTAGTGGCTTTAATGTGTAATAGCCGTAGTGGATTACTTTTTATTTTCCAAATAAACCCTCTAGAGCGTCTTTCAAAATCCGGAAGAAACGCCGGTAGTTGGAGCGCTGGTACTTCTTTTCCACGGCATACCGGCAAACATGCTCGTAAAAGACGTCGTCCCGGAGGAGGCGGGCTACTTTTGCCCTGGCCCCTGCCCCGTCGTACGGAGGTACGGTAATTTCGGGAAAGCATTCCTGCTGCTGTTCCAGGGTGTTGCTCCCGACCACCGGAACGCCCACGCTGGCCAGGTCGCCCGTAAACCGGCCGGAAACCGTCCGCGCGTCCAGGCAAACGGCCAGGTAATAGCGGGAGACATGTTTGATAAAGTCCGGATACCAGATCATGTAAGGCAAGATTCTGATTTCTCGCCGGTACTTCCTGGCCAAAGATTCGTAGAAACGTACCTTCTCTTCATCTCTAGAGCCGTCCTGATGAAAGATATCCTGCTGGAGGACGTCAACCGGCAGCCCGGCCCCCAGGGCTACCATTAAGCTGGTCAGGCCGTTCCAGTGTAGTCCCAAAGAACCGTTGACCAGGATGCGCCGCTCCCTTTTTTCCCGCGGGACGATCAAGCCGACCAGGTGGTGAACCGGCGCCGGGTTGTCCAGGCTGACCACCGGAGCGCCGGTAAACATGGAAAGAAAACTGATTTTCGTTGCGCTCCAGGTGAGCACCAGATCGCATTCTCGCAGCCACGCCAGCTTAAGCTGCAGGTCCCGCACGGGAAACCAGGTGAAATATTCGCAGCCGCCGTCAATTAAAAGGGCTACTTTGGCCCGGCCGGTTCTTTTGACGTCGAAAAGCAGTTCCGGGAAATCCGGAGCGAAGTGGATGAGAATAATCAGATCGTAGTCGCGCAAATCTTCTGCTTTCACCTGGTAAACGTAATAAGTATCCATTTGAAAAAGATTCCGGATGAGGTCAAATTCCCTGGCTACGGCCAGGGAAGGACCATCTTCCGGCCAGCGCCGGTGCAGGTGCACGTGCGTGACCAGGGCCATTTTCTTGCCAGCCAGCCTGCCGGGGTCAAATTCTTCTTTCCGCAAGGGAGCGTCTTCCTGCATTTTCCCTCTCCCTTCCTTACCTTCTTTGTTGGGTCAAAAGGGAATCTTAAACCTTTGCATGAACCAATCGTCGCTGAAAACGCGGCGGTGCATATATTCGCAGCGGCGGGCCTCATTTTTTAAAAACAGCTGTGTAGAGAGCGCCGGCGTGAACCCCGGAAAATTTTTGGCC
>JBFMEJ010000092.1:0-6276 GCA_040753275.1 Bacillota bacterium | reverse complement strand
AATTTGCAAAGATCAAAAAAGATCTGTTGCTCCAAATTGCTGTATAAAGATATGATTAACACATGGTAAATATGTTTAATAATGGTATTTGTTTAATAACTTTGACGATCCCCTGGCACTTTTGCCTGTGCACACGCTTTCGCCGGGCAAGCCCTGGCGCCGGCAAAAACCGCCGCCCGCGGGAGCGCCCAGCGATTATTCAGTTAAGCTGCAATTCTGTCCGTCCTCTCTATGCAGCCTCATTGGCCGCTCCCTGACTGACCTGTCTAACCCGCACTGCCCGCGGTCTGGAAGGGGCAGCAGGCCCCGCCCTTTCCCCCGGCCACCTTGAACAGGTTAACGTCCTTCGTAAAACCGCAGTTGATGAAGAACTTCCGCCCCGTTTCCGTAACCTGGTCGACGTAAATGATCGTGCCGGGCAAACAGGTCTGCTCCAGCACATTCAACAACAACCTGCCCAATCCTTTCCGGCGCCATTCTTTTGCCGTGACCAAAAGATCAATCTGGATAACGTCCCTTCTCTCCAGGACAAACACGCAAAAACCACACAACATGCCGGATGTTCCCGCGGCCAGGACAAAATTTTTAGCGATTTCCTGAAAGCCGTGATAATTGGGGTCGATCTCCCCCAGGTCGCTCTTCCGGCAGAGGGATTTCAGCCCGGATAACTCCAGCCTTTTCACGCCATTCAGTTGACGGAGAAAAAACTGCCCCTCGCTAATCCTATCCTCGGGATAATAAAAGTATAATTGCCAAGGATAAGAGACCACAAAAAGGCTCACCCCGCTCCCCCTGTAACAAATTATAACAAAATCTTTGGAAAAAACAAAGCCCGAAATAGTTCTCCGATAGTTCTCCCTAAAATACTTCCGTGTTTACTTTGATTACTTCCACCTCCCGCATCCCCTCGATGAACCGGGCCACCGCCGCCAGCGTCTGGTAGACGCGGCCGACCTCACTGCTGACCGCGGCCACGCCGATGACGGAGAACTGCCAGGCTTCCTGTTTATCCACCTCCGCCACCGAGACGTTAAACCGCGCCTTTATTTTATCCAGGATGCTTTTCAACACCCTGCGTTTATCTTTCAAGGAAGTGGCGCCGGCTAAAAAGAGCTCCACCGTTAATACGCCAACGACCAAACCGCCCCGCCCCTTACTTAAAAAACTGCTCCGAACTTTCCCTTTTCCCGTAAAATTCACCGCAAAAGGGCAATTTCCTCTCCCGCCTACGGAAAAGTTAACTACAAAGATAAGGCACAAAGTTTCGCAGGCACAAAGGCATAAAGGTCGTTGGTCGTGTGTTGTTGGTCGTTAGGGGATTAATTACCCACCACCAATCACTAACCACCAATCAGCGGCCTTTTCGCCGGTATCCCCGTCCGCCGGGGGTATTTCGGCGGTGTCGGAGCCGTTTTTTCAACGACAATCAGCCGCCGCCGGTGCCCCAGGAAGGGCAGCACGATCTCCTTTGTTTCCCGGATCGCTCCCCCCAGCAGGAAAAGCGCTCTTGCGCTTTTCGCTTCTTCCCGGACCGCCGCGGGCCCCTTCAGAGCAACCAGAAAACCCCCGGGGCGCACAAAGCCCAGGCAGTATTCCAGGAGCACGGGCAACGGCGCCAGGGCCCGGCTGAGCGCGCAGTCGAATTGCTCGCGCAGGTCCGCCCGGTGCGCCAGCTCCTCCGCCCGCCCGCGCAGAACCTTTGTTTCCGTCAGACCAAGCTCCCGGATGGCATCCTCCAGAAAACCAGCCTTCTTGAGGGAAGATTCGACGAGCGTCAGCCTGATCTCCGGGCGGGCGATTTTCACCGGAATCCCCGGCAGACCCGCCCCGGCGCCCACGTCAACGACCCGCCGGGCGCCGTTTAAAGGTACGGCCGGCAGGCAGGTCAGGGAATCCACAATATGTTTAAGGGCAAATTCTTTTTCTTCTAAAATGGCCGTCAGATTGAACTCGCTGTTTTTTTTCAGGATCAGCCGGTAATATTTTTCCAAAAGCCGCCTCTGCTCCGGGGTGATTTCGATGCCCAACTCCGCCGCCCCTTTTTTGCACCAATCCCCCACTCCGCCGGCGGGGGCGGAGGGTCCTGCCGACCCGGTGGCAACAGCTCTTTTTTCGAACGTTCCTTTTTCGATCATCACGGGCTCACCCTTCCGTGACGGAGGCGGCGGACCCGGGTTCATCCAGAAACACTCCTTTGGCGCTGATCCAGATACACCATTAAAATGGCGATGTCCGCCGGGTTGATGCCCGAAATCCGGCTGGCCTGGCCCAGGGAGCGGGGACGGATCTGTTCCAGTTTTTGGCGGGCTTCATTGGCCAGGCCCTTCACCCGGGAATAATCCAGGTCTTCCGGAATCAACCGTCCCTCCAGCCGGGACAGCTTTTTCACCTGCTCCAGCTCTTTTTTCAGGTAGCCTTCGTACTTGATCTCGATTTCCACTTCCTCCTGCACTTCTTCCCAGAGGTCCCGGTCCTCCTCCGGCACGTCCGGCCTGCCGCCGGTTATTTGCAGGATGTGCCGGTACTTGATTTCCGGGCGGCGCAGCAAAGCGGCCGCGGAAACCGCCGGTTGGGCCGGCGGCGTGGTGCCCGCCGCCGTTAAAACCTTCTTCATTTCATCGGTCACCGGCAGGATCGTCTTATTTAAGCGGGCGATTTCTTCTTCAATGTACTTTTTCTTTTTCAAAAATAACCGGTAGCGCTCCGGCGTAACCAGGCCTGCTTCGCGGCCGATCTCCGTCAGGCGCAGGTCGGCGTTATCCTGCCGCAGCAAAAGCCGGTGTTCGGCGCGGGAAGTGAGCAGGCGGTAAGGTTCACTTACCCCTTTCGTCACCAGGTCGTCAATCAGCACGCCGATGTAAGCGTCGGAACGCTTCAGCACCAGGGGGTCTTTTTGCTGCAGGAAGCGGACCGCGTTAATCCCGGCGATAATCCCCTGGGCGGCGGCCTCCTCGTACCCGGACGTGCCGTTGATCTGCCCGGCGCTGAAAAGGCCGGCAATCCGCTTGCACTCCAGGGACGGCTTTAACTGGGTGGGCGGCAGAAAATCGTATTCGATGGCGTACCCGGGACGCATCATTTCCACCCTTTCCAGCCCGGGGAGGGTACGCAGCATGGCCAGCTGGACGTCTTCCGGCAGGCTGGTGCTCATCCCCTGGACGTACATTTCGTTTGTCTGCAGCCCTTCCGGTTCGATAAAAACCTGGTGCCGGGGACGTTCGGCGTAACGCACCACCTTGTCTTCAATGGAAGGGCAGTAGCGTGGGCCGATCCCCTTGATCACGCCGCTGAAAAGGGGCGACCGGTGCAGGTTTTCCCGGATAATCCGGTGCGTCTCCTCCGTGGTGTAGGTCAGCCAGCAGGGCACTTGCTCCCGGTCTTTTTTCGGAGAAAGAAAGGAAAAATTGTAACTCCGCGCGTCCCCCGGCTGGATGGAGAGTTTGGAAAAATCGATGCTTCTTTTATCCACCCGGGCGGGCGTCCCGGTTTTAAACCGCCCCAGTTCCAGGCCGAGCTCTTCCAGCGACCGGCTTAAGTTCTGGGCGGGGAACTGGCCCTGCGGTCCGCCGGGGAAAGCCAGGTCGCCGATGATGATGCGCCCCCGCAGGTAGGTTCCCGTGGTCAGGATGACGGCAGGCGCCAGGAACTTTGCCCCCGTGCTGCCGATGACGCCCTCCACCCTCTCGCCCCGGCAGATTATTCTTTCCACCATCACCTGCTTTAAATCCAGGCCGGGCTGGTTTTCGACGACGCGCCGCATCCACGCCTGGTAGAGCTTTTTATCCGCCTGGGCGCGCAAAGCCTGCACGGCGGGCCCTTTGGCCGTGTTCAACATCCTCACCTGGATGGCGGCGCGGTCGGTATTCAAGCCGATTTCCCCGCCCAGCGCATCGACCTCGCGCACCAGCTGCGCCTTGGCCGGGCCGCCCACAGCCGGGTTGCAGGGCATTAAAGCAAGGTTATCCAGGCTAATGGTCAGCAGCAGGGTCCGGCAGCCCAGCCGGGCCGCCGCCAGCGCCGCTTCGCAGCCCGCGTGCCCCGCGCCCACCACGATCACGTCGTACTTTCCGGCCAGGTACTCCACCGCCAAAACACACCGTCCTTATTTTCCAATGCAGAAGTTGGCAAAAATCCGGTCAATAATGTCCTCGGCCACGGTGGACCCGGTGATTTCCCCCAGGGCCTCCCAGGCCTCCCGCAAATCGATGGCCAGCAAATCCTCCGGCAGGCCGGCGCGCACTCCTTCCAGCGCTTCGGACAGACAGCGGCGGGCCTTCTCCAGCGCGTTTTTATGCCGGACGTTGTTAACCAGTAAGGCGTCCGCTGCGATTGCCGGAGCGCCGATCACCTGCCCAAAGATCGCTTCTTCCAGTGCCTCGATCCCTTCCCCCGTCAGGGCCGAGATCTTCAGGACCGGCCGCCCCCCGGCTATTTCCCGGAGTTGTTCTTTAACCTCCTCGCCGCCGGTCAGGTCAACCTTATTAACCAGGTAAACAGCGTTTTTACTCTCCACCTGCGCCAGGATTTCCCGGTCTTCCCTGGTCAGCCCGGCAGTGGCGTCAATCAGAACCAGGACAAGATCGGCGAGATCGAGCAGCTCTTTTGCCTTCTCCACCCCGATGATCTCCACCGGGTCGGTGGTGGAGCGCAGGCCGGCTGTATCGGCCAGCCTGACCGGCACGCCTTTTATATTTACCACTTCTTCAATTACGTCCCTGGTCGTGCCGGGTATTTCCGTAACGATGGCCCGCCTCTCCCGGAGCAAAGTATTTAGCAACGAGGATTTGCCCACGTTCGGCCGGCCGGCAATCACCACAAAGGCCCCCTCGCGGTAAATTTTACCCTTTTCGGCGGAGGCGATCAACGAATCGACCTCCTTAATCAGACTGGAAAGGGATTCCTCCAGCTCGCTGCGGGGGGTTTCTTCTATGTCTTCCGGAAAATCAATCACGGCTTCACACATGGCCAGCAGATCCGTTATTTGATCCTGGAAAAACATAATTTTTTCAGACAATTTACCCTTTAACTGGGAAACGGCCATTTTTAACTGCGCGTCTGTCCGGGCGCGAACCAGATCAATAATGGCCTCGGCCTGGGCGAGATCGATCCGGCCGTTCAAAAAGGCCCGCCGGGAAAACTCGCCCGGTTCGGCCAGCCGGGCGCCGTGCCGCAGGACGGTTTCCAGCGTTTTACGCAAGGGAGCGACGCCGCCGTGACAGTTAAACTCCACCACGTCCTCCCTGGTGAAGCTGTGCGGTCCTCGCATCAGGCCGAGCAGAACCTCGTCAATGACTTCGTTTGTCTCCGGGTCGACCACGTGCCCGTAAACCAGGCGGTATCCGTTATCCCGCCACCATTCCTTCTTTTTCGCCGGAATAAATACCTTCCGGGCAAGTTCAATTGCTTTTTCCCCGCTGATCCTGACGATGCCGATGCCGCTTTCCCCCAAAGGAGTCGCAATGGCCGCAATCGTATCTTCCAGCAAATCAACCACCACTTTTGAAAAAACCCAGCTATTTATGCTGGGTAATTAAAAATACTTTAATATAAAATTTAGCCACACTCCCCAATCCCTAATCCCTGCTTTTTCTACCGGCGCGGAGAAATCACGATCTTCCGGAACGGCTCCTCCCCCTCACTGTAGGTATAAATATCGTCCCGTCCCTGCAGGGCCGTGTGGATGATTCTTCTTTCCTGGGGGTTCATCGGCTCTAAAACAATGTTCCGCCCCCTCTGTTTTGCCTTTTCCGCCAGTCTCAGGGCCAGGCGCTCCAGAGTCTGCTCCCGGCGCTGGCGGTACCCTTCAACATCCAGGATAATCTTCGTTTTTTGCAGCTGGTTCTTGTTTACACATAAATTTACCAGATACTGCAGGGCGTTCAAGGTTTCTCCCCTTCTCCCGATCAGTATGCCCAACCCGTTGCCGGACAAATTAATCAGGAGATCGTTATCTTTTTCTTTGATTTCCAAATTCACCGCCAGGCTCATCGCTTCGAAAATTTTTTCCAGCAGTTGCCTGGCCCGGTAGGAGGGGGTTTCCCGGACGCTCACTCTGACCCGGGCCGGACGGCTGCCCAGGATACCAAACAACCCCTTGGACGGTTCCTCTAACACCTCGATTACGGCGCTCTCCTTGCTGATTCCCAAATCGGCCAGGGCGCTGGCCACCGCCTCTTCAACCGTCCTACCGAGCTTTTCTACTGCTTCCACTTTCGCTGGCCGCCTCCTTTAACCCGAGAGTCTGTTTATTAATAAAGTATTGCTGAATAATCCCGA
>JBFMEJ010000091.1:0-6277 GCA_040753275.1 Bacillota bacterium | reverse complement strand
TGAGGCTAATTTCCCTTATGAAGAAACTCCCGACCAGTTGCGGGCAATTGAGGAAGTCAAAGAGGATATGGAGCGCCCCCGCCCCATGGATCGCCTGCTTTGCGGCGACGTCGGCTACGGGAAAACGGAAATTGCCCTGCGGGCGGCGTTCAAGGCGGTGGTGGAGGGAAAGCAGGTAGCCGTTTTGGTGCCGACCACGATTCTCGCTCAGCAGCATTTTCTTACTTTTCGGGAGCGCTTCGCCGGATTTCCGGTGACCGTCGAAATGCTCAGCCGGTTTCGTTCACCTAAGGAGCAGCGCCAGGTAATTGCCGGCATCCGGGAAGGGAAGGTGGATATTGTCATCGGCACCCACCGGCTGGTTCAGGAAGATGTTACCTTTAAAGATCTGGGCCTGGTGGTGGTGGATGAAGAACAGCGTTTTGGCGTGGCTCACAAGGAAAGGCTCAAACAATTAAGGCAGGACGTCGATGTTTTAACGCTCACCGCCACGCCAATTCCCCGGACGCTCCACATGTCCCTGATCGGGGTGCGGGATACCAGCATTTTGGAAACGCCGCCAGAAAATCGCTTTCCCGTGCAGACGTACGTTTTGGAGGAGGACCCCGTGCTGATCCGGGAAGCGATCCGCAGGGAACTGGGGCGGGGCGGCCAGGTGTTTTTTGTCTACAACCGGGTGATCGACCTGGATCGCGTTGCCGCCTGGCTGCAAGGGCTGGTACCGGAGGCGCGCCTCGCCATTGCCCACGGGCAGATGCGCGAAGATGATTTAGAGCAGGTCATGATGGATTTCGTCGAGGGTCTGTACGATATCCTGGTCTGTACGACAATTATTGAAAACGGGCTGGATATTCCCAACGTGAACACCTTAATTGTTAAAGATGCCCAGAACCTGGGCCTGGCGCAGCTTTACCAGCTGCGCGGGCGCGTCGGCCGGTCCAACCGGCTGGCCTACGCCTACTTTACTTTTCGCCGCGATCAGGTACTCTCTGAACTGGCCGAAAAAAGGCTGGCGGCGATCCGGGAATTTACAGAGTTTGGCTCCGGTTATAAAATCGCCATGCGCGACCTGGAAATCCGGGGGGCGGGCAATTTGCTGGGGCCGGAGCAGCACGGGCACATTGCCGCGGTCGGTTTTGATCTTTACTGCCGGCTGCTCGCCGAGGCCGTCCAGGAGGCGAAAGGGGAGCCCGTTCAGCGGCTGCCGGAAACCATGGTGGAATTGCCGGTAGAGGCCTATATTCCGGACGGCTACATCCCCGATCCGAACCAGAAAGTGGATATTTACCGCCGGCTCGCTGCCGTGCGCGAGGAAGAGGAAGTCGCCGACCTGGCGGATGAACTGATGGATCGCTTTGGCGATTTACCCGCGTCCACCCGGCACTTGCTGGCGGTCGCGCAATTACGGGCGCTGGCCGGCCGCCTGGGGATCAAAAGCATCGTTGGGCAGGACGGCGGCTACCGCCTGCAATTTCATCCGGAACACCCGCTTAACGGCGAAATCCTGGTCGCCATCGGCAAAGAATATCAAAACCGGGTCAAATTCAGTACCGCGGACGGGTTTGAAATCCGCCTGAAGACCCGGATTCCTCCCTCCGAACCCGATCATTACCTCAGCAATCTCAAAGACTTTCTGCACCGGCTGAAAGCCGGAAGCGCGGGAAATATTTGAGCCCCGGGGAACACAAAAACTATAGGTACTAAGGCACAAAGGCACTAAGGGACAGAGGAACAAAAGGGGTAAAGGCACAGAGGCACAATGGGACAAAGTTTCTTTTTATCTGGTGACTTTTTTGTTTGTGCCTTTGTGCCTGTGTACTTTGTGCCTGATCTTTAATTTAGCCATTTACCTTTTTTCTTACCTTTCGCTGGAAATAAACGGGTAGTTTTGTTTTTGGAGGGTTTCCTTGAACTCAGGGAAAGCTCTTTCAAACTGGACTTCCATCCAGTGCCGGGTTTTTTGGTCCGCGTGGGTATAGGTTTCGATCAGGAACTGCACCATGCGGTAGAGGACGGAAAGGCTCAAGCCGTCCAGCGATTCTTTTAACTGGTTCTGCAGGTAAAGATCGCCTTCTTCCCGCGCCAGCTTAATACACTGCTCAAGCAAGGCCCGCCTGCCGTAGCGGGCCATTACTTTCAACAGCTCTTCCTCCACCGGGACAAAAACCGGCTCCCGGCCGTCGCGCAGCCATTCTTCCCGGATTCCCAATTCCCGGCTGAGATTTTTAATCAACTGGTCGGAGGGGATCTTTGCTCCCCGTTCGATGCCGTTAATGTGCTGGGGGCGGATGCCTGCTTTCCGGGCCAATTGGGTTTGGGTCAGGCCCAGTTCCTGACGAATTTGCCTTAAACGCTCACCAATGGTTGACAATTATTTCACCTCAGAATAGATGGAAGTTGACAAATTACGCTGAGAGACATTATTATAAATCTAAGTTACGTCGGAAAGGAGCGAGTAAATTGCCCAAAGGGATGAGCCCTAATGAAATCAAAGCTGAACTGGTGCGCAGAGGAATAAAAATTAAAGACATCGCCCGACAGGCAGGAGTAAGCGGCGAAGCGGTGACCATGGCGATTTCCGGAAAATATACCTACCGGGGGCGCCGCATCAGGCCCTTCATTGCCCGGGCCATCGGCCGGTCCGAATCGGAAATCTGGCCCGAATCAACCGAGTAATCCTGTTAGAAAGCTAAGACTACTATAGCATAAGTCAGGAGGGCTGACAATCGAAAATTAGCATAAGTTGTCCACAGTTGTACAGGCCAAAGGCACAAAGGCACTTAGGCACAAAGGGACAGAGGCACAGAGGCACAAAGGGACAAAGTCTCTTTTTATCTGCTGACTTTGTTCTTTGTGCCTTAGTGCCCGTTTACTTTGTGCCTTACTTCCTTTGTGCCTGAATTTTTAGGTTGCAGTGGTCGTTCATTCATTATATAATAGGAAAGTTGAAAGGGAGGGGGAGCGTTTTGTTTAAAATAAAGTTAGTGGCAGTTTGGATTTTGGCCGCCTTTTCTTTTTTGGCGGCCGGTTGTGGGGCCGACGTGGCGGCTGTAGTCAACGGAAAAATAATTACTTCCGCCCGGCTGGAAGAAGAGGTTAACCACACGAAAAAAATGCTGGAACAGCAGGGCGTTCGTTTCGACGCCAAAGAAGGGCAGGCGATGCTGGATTTATTGCGGCAGCAGGTTTTGGAGCAAATGATTGAGGAGGAGCTGCTCCTGCAAGAAGCAGTGCGTTTAAAGGTTGAGCCTGCCGACAAACAGGTCGAGGAGGAAATTAAAAAGTTTCGCGGGCAGTTTGAATCCGAGGCGAAGTACAGGCAGTTTTTAGCGGCCAACGGTTTTTCCGAACCAAAATTGAAGGATTACGTGAAAAAGAGCCTGGCCATTCAAGCCGTTCAGGAGAAGGCTTTCCAGGATCTAAAGGAAATCTCGGAAGCCCAGGCGAAAGAATATTACGAGCAAAACAAGGACACATTCACCGTGCCGGAACAGTTCCAGGTACGCCAGATCTTGATCCCGGTTGTCGGCGAAGGACAAAAGGCGCAGGTGGAGGCAAAAGTGGAAGCCATGAACACCTTAAACAGGTTAAAAAAAGGTGAAGATTTTGCCGCCCTGGCCAGGGAAAAAGCCAGGGGTGCGGCTTCCGCCGCCGACCTCTATACCTTTTCCCGGGGGGAAACCGATCCGGAGTTGGAAAAAGCGGCGGCCGCCCTTAAGCCCGGGGAAATTTCCCCTGAGCCGGTGAAAACAAACTATGGTTATCATATCATCAAGCTGGAAAAAATTATTCCCGCCCAGGTGAAGCCTTTTCCGGAGGTGAAGGATGAGATCACTGCTTTTTTAAGCCAGCAGGCCAAACAAAAGGCTTTCACGGATTACCTGGCGGACTTAAAAAACAAGGCGACCATCGAGAATAAGTTAATGAAAAAAGAAGAGAACTCCGGGGCTTCCGGCGGCAAGTAGGATTTTCCCGAAGATGAAAATTCTTTGTCTAAACACCTGGTAAAAAATGAATAAGTGCTTCCCTCTTGTTATATACTATCACTGAAAGTATGATCGCGAAAATTATGCAAAAATAAGGAGGGAAGGGTGATCCATGAAAGCAACCGGTATTGTGCGCCGTATAGACGATTTAGGACGAGTGGTGATCCCTAAGGAGATCCGCAGGACGTTACGGATTCGGGAAGGCGACCCGCTGGAGATCTTTGTGGACAGGGAGGGCGAGGTAATCCTCAAAAAGTACTCGCCGATCGGCGAGCTTGGTGATTTTGCCAAGGAATATGCCGACTCCCTGTACGAAGCCCTGGGGCACATCGCCTGTATTGCCGACCGCGATACCATCATTGCCGTTGCCGGGGCGCCGAAAAAGGAGTATATCAATAAACCGATCGGGCCCGCCATTGAAAAGGTAATGGAAGAACGCAAGGCGGTTGTCATCAACAATCCCGGGGAGGATCCTTTCTGCAAGGAGTGCATGATTGTGGAGGACGGGGAGTGCAAGTATTCCGCCGAGGTGATTGCCCCGATCATTGCCGAAGGCGATCCCATCGGAGCCGTCATCCTGGCTTCCCGGGAACCGGATGTCAAGATGGGTGAACTGGAGCTGAAATTAGCGGAAACGGCGGCCGGATTCCTGGCCAAACAGATGGAGCAGTAAAAAAGGTGGCGAGCGGCCACCTTTTTTCTGCGCCGGTCTAAAAGTTCCGCCGCTTTGACCGAAGATCAAAGGAAAGGGGTGCATCGCCTTAGTGAACATAACGATCACCGGGCTTGGCCCCGGCCACCCCGGACAAATCCCTTTGTCGGTTTGGGAGGTGTTGAAGAGCAGCCGGCGCATTTTTTTGCGGACGGAGCAGCACCCGGCCGTACCATGGTTGAGGCGGCAGGGAATCGACTTCCAAACTTTCGATTCCTATTACGAAAGAGGGGATAATTTCCAGGAAGTATACCGGCAAATTGCCGCCGCTATTTTAAAGGAAGCGACGGTTGCCCCGCTGGTTTACGCTGTGCCGGGGAATCCCCTGGTGGCCGAGGAAACGGTGGAAATAATCCTGGCCAAAGCCGGGGACCTTGGCCTGCAGGTTAAGGTTTTGCCGGCCATGAGTTTTTTAGACGCCCTTTATGTAGCCCTGGGTATAAATCCCGCGGCAGGCATTCATATTTTGGACGGTCTGCGTTTGGGCGAGCAAAGGCCGGACCCCGGGGTAGGAAACATAATAATTCAGGTGTATAACCGGTTAGTTGCTTCCGACGTAAAATTATCATTAATGGAAGATTATCCTGCCGATCATCCCGTGACGGTGATCAGGGCGGCGGGCGTTCCGGAGCTTCAAAAAATTGAACGGCATCCCCTGCACGATCTCGATCATCTGGACTGGCTGGATCACCTGACCAGCCTTTACCTGCCCCCGTGTCCGGAAAAAGTGAAAAAATGCAACTACCCTCTCGATCCGCTGGTCGATGTCCTGGCGGCGTTGCGGGGAGAAAACGGCTGCCCCTGGGACCGGGAGCAAAACCACGTCACCCTGCGCAAATATCTTTTGGAAGAAACCTACGAGGTCATTGAAGCCATTAATCAGGGGGATATGTATAAAATCTGTGAGGAATTGGGAGACTTATTACTACAAATTGTTTTCCATGCCCAGATTGCCAGGGAAAACAATTATTTTGACATCAACGACGTGGTTTCCGGAATTACCCGGAAAATGCTCCGCCGGCACCCGCACGTGTTCGGGGAAGCGACTGTGGCAAGCAGCAAGGAAGTGGAGGCCAACTGGGAAAAGATTAAAAAGGCCGAAAACGGCTTTTGCCCCCGCATTTCCCTCCTGGATGGGATTCCGGCCAGCCTGCCTGCCCTGCTGAGGGCGGCCCGGGTCCAGTCCCGCGCGGCGCAGGTAGGTTTTGACTGGCCCGATTACCGGGGGGCCAGGGAAAAGGTCGACGAGGAGCTTGGTGAATTGTCCGCGGCCATCGCCGCCCACGACCCGGTCCGGCTTCAAGAGGAAACGGGTGATTTACTGTTTGCCGTAGTTAATCTCGCCCGGCTGCTGAAAGTGGATGCGGAGCTGGCGCTGGCCGCCACGGTGGACAAGTTTAGTGCCCGGTTTCGCTATCTTGAGGAGCAGGCGCGAAAAATGGGACGTGAACTGGCCGGATGCACGCTCCAGGAATTGGATGGCTGGTGGGAGGAAGCAAAAAAAGTTGAAGATGCGAAAAAAAAGTAGGTTTTATTTTCCTTGGCAGAAGGAACTTGGCTAGATTTAGCGAAAATAATA
>JBFMEJ010000090.1:0-6360 GCA_040753275.1 Bacillota bacterium | reverse complement strand
TGTCCCAGCGCTTCTCCCTGCCCCGGGTGACGGAGCCCTGGCCCCTCTACCGGCGCCTGCGGGCCATCAACCCGGCCCCGATGGCAGCCTACCTGAATTTCGGCGAATTTCAGGTAGTCTGTTCTTCACCGGAACGGTTTCTTAAAGTCAACGGCAGGCGGGTAGAAACCCGGCCGATTAAAGGCACCCGCCCCCGCGGACAAGACCCGGCCAGCGACGCGCGGCTCCGGGAGGAATTGTGGCAAAGCGCCAAGGACCGGGCCGAACTGGTGATGATCGTGGATATGGAGCGTAACGACCTGGGGCGGGTGTGCCGGCCGGGATCGGTCCGGGTGCCGGAACTTTACCGGCTGGAGGAGTACGCCACCGTCTTTCACCTGGTTTCCACCGTAGAAGGAGAACTGGCTCCGGGCAGGGACGTGGTGGACCTGCTGGCGGCGGCCTTTCCCGGCGGTTCCATCAGCGGGGCGCCAAAGGTCCGGGCCATGGAAATCATTGAGGAACTGGAGCCCGTACGCCGGGGGATTTACACCGGTTCCATCGGCTATCTTGGTTTTGATCAGAAGGCGGATTTAAATATTGTTATTCGCACCCTTATTTTTAAAGGCGACCAAATTTACTTCCAGGTCGGCGGGGGTATTACCATCGATTCGGACCCCTCCCTGGAATACGCAGAAACCCTGGACAAGGCCAGGGCGCTGGTCCGGGCGCTGGGTCTGGACGACCGGCAGGCCTTTGCGTCCCTGCAGGTAAAACCAGCGACAGAAAAAGGAAGGTGACGGCATTGCCAGGTGCGGTGTGCGTGAACGGCCGGTTTTTACCCGCGAGCCGCGCCCAAATTTCCGCAGCAGACCAGGGGTTTCTCTACGGTTACGGCCTTTTCGAAACCATCTTGATCCGTGCGGGGCAGCCCGTTTTCCTGGAAGCACACCTGAAACGGCTGGAGGCGGGGTGCGCGGCCCTGGGGATCACTCTACCTTTCCCGCTGGCGACGGTAGGCCGGCTTGTGCATGAAACGATCGGGCAAAACGGCCTCCCCGAAGGGGCCCTGCGCCTGACCATTTCGGCCGGGGCTGACCCGGGGCAGGGGCCCGGAAATCTGGTCATTTTCACCCGCCCCCTTCCCTACAGCCCCCCGGATTTCGAAAGGGGCCTTGCGGCCGGGTGGTCGGCTTACCGGCGCAACGAGCGATCCCCGCTGGTTAAATTAAAAACTCTAAATTACCTGGAAAACCTGCTGGCCAAAAGGGAAGCCCGGGAAAAAGGGTGGGACGAGGCGCTTTTTCTAAATACTGCCGGTTGCGTGGCCGAAGGTGCAGTAAGCAATGTCTTTATCGTCAGGAACGGCCGGGCGGTTACCCCTTCTGACGACCAGGGGCTCTTGCCGGGAATTATGCGCCGGATCGTGCTTAAAACCTGCCTCGATCTCGGCATTCCGGTTGTCGAGCGCCCGGTCGCGCCGGCCGAACTGGTCAGGGCGGACGAATGTTTCCTCACCAATTCTTTGCTCGTCGTCATGCCCCTGGTCAAAATAAACGACCACCCGATCGGAAACGGAAAACCGGGACCCGTTGCCGAACGGATCAGGAATTCTATAATTTCGTCTTCAATAGTTCCCTGGAGATAAAAGAGTACACAGGTGCTTTAGCCTGTGTACTCTTTCAAATTAGACTTCCATGATGATCGGTAAAACCATCGGCCTTCTCCTGGTTTTTTCATAGAGAAATTTTCCTAATGTTTCGCGCACCTGGGATTTAATCGCGCCCCACTCGGAAACACCCTGTTCGTTGCACTTATCCAGGGCGCAGCGCACCTTTTCCCGGGCCTCTTCCAGCAGCTTTTCCGACTCCCGGACGTAAACAAACCCCCGGGAAACGATGTCCGGGCCGGCCATCACCAGGCCCGACTCGCGGTTGATGGTGACCACTACGATGAGGATCCCGTCCTGGGACAGCTGCCGGCGGTCCCGCAACACAATATTGCCCACGTCGCCGATGCCCAGGCCGTCCACCAGCACCCGGCCGGCGGTCACCCGGCCGGCCACCCGCCCTGAACGGCGGGTAAACTCCAGCACCTGGCCGTTTTCCGCCACAAAAATGTGGTTTTCCGGAATGCCCATGGTCCGGGCCAGTTCGGCGTGTTTGATGAGCATCCGGCATTCCCCGTGCACGGGAACAAAAAACTTCGGCTTCACCAGGTTAATCATCAGCTTCAATTCTTCCTGGCTGGGGTGCCCGCTGACGTGGATGCCCGCCGCGTTTTCGTAAATCACGTGGGCCCCTCTCTTAAACAACAAGTCGATCACCCGGGCAACCAGTTTTTCGTTCCCCGGGATAGGCGCCGCCGAAATAATTACCGTATCCCCCGGGAGAATTTCCACCTGCCGGTGATCCCCCCAGGCCATCCGCGTGAGTGCGGACATGGGCTCACCCTGGCTTCCCGTGCATAAAAAGACCACCTTGTTTTTCGGCAGGCGGTTTGCTTCCTCCAGCTCCACCAGGGTACCGTCCGGAATCTGCAGGTAGCCCATTTCATGCGCGATGGAAAGCACGTTCACCATGCTGCGGCCGACCACCGCCACCTTCCGGCCGTACTGGCGGGCAGCGATGATGGCCTGCTGCAGCCGGTGGATATTCGAAGCGAAGGTGGCAATAATAATCCGCTCTTCGGCGTGCCGGAAGGTGTCGTCAAAGGTCTGCCCGACAACGCGCTCCGAAGGAGTATAGCCCGGCCGCTCCACGTTGGTGCTGTCGGACATGAGCACCAACACACCCTTTTCGCCCAGCTGAGCAAGGCGGTAAAAATCGGTCACCTCGCCGTCCACCGGCGTATGGTCGATCTTAAAGTCGCCCGTATGCACCAGGACGCCCACTGGCGTGGAGATGGCCAGGGCTACGGCGTCGGGGATGCTGTGCGATACCCGGATAAATTCTACCCTAAAGGGACCGATGCCGACCTCCTCCCGGGGCCTGACGACCCGCAAGTCGACCGCTTCGGCGATGCCCTGCTCTTTCAGTTTCCCCTGGAGCAGGCCCAAGGTAAGCTTTGTTCCGTAAACAGGCACCTCCAGCTGCCTGGCCAGGTAGGGCAGCGCGCCGATGTGGTCTTCGTGCCCGTGGGTCAGCACGATCCCGCGCAGCTGTTCTTTATTTTCTAATAGGTAGGTAATATCCGGGATTACTACGTCGATCCCCAGCAATTCTTCTTCCGGAAACATTAAGCCGCAATCGATCAACAGAATATTTTCCCCGAACTTCACCGCCATCATGTTTTTGCCGATCTCGCCCAGACCCCCCAGGGGGATCAGGGCCACTTTTGGTTCTTTGGCCAAATCCGCACCTCCCTCTGTTTTTGGTCAACGATCCGGTTGGAAAGAAAACTGCGGCGGGAAAAAACAGGAGAAGGCGGGGAAAATACTCTGTTTAAGCCCGTGTTTTCAAAAGAAGATCCGCACCTGGATTGTCATCATCTATTATACAGAAAATAAGCCCTCCAGACAAGTTCTCTGGAGGGCGATTCATTACTCCCCAGAAAATAGCTTAACTTCGACATCGGGCTGGAATTGTCCGGCTCGCCCATCAAAATAAATCCCCCGGGGGAAAACAAGCAGCCACTTTTTACCTAAAAATTCACCCTCCATCCGGCTGCCGGCCGTTTTTTCCACCGCCCAGAGCCGGACGGGCTCCGGCAGGCCGGTAATCTGATTAAAAGCGGTCAGCGCCACCTGCCATGAATACAGCACAAGGCCCAACAGCAAACCGAAAATAATCACCAGCAAAAGCGGTCTGTTCACTTTACTCACCTTTTTTCATCATTTCCCTGCATTTCCCTGACCATCCGGCCCAGGACATCCGCAAACAGACGGGCGGAGGCCACGGCTTCCCCGGTCGAATTGTTCACGCTGCCGATTTCCACCAGGACGGCCCGGGGATGGAGAAATTGGTTATAGCGGCCGTCCTTGACGCGCACCCCCAAACAAAGACCGGAATATTTTTCGTTTAACCTGGCCGCCAGTTCATTGGCAAACTGGTAATTTTTCTTCCACGTTGGAAAGGGCAGGCGCGCATCCGATCCCACCACCAGCAAAATCGCCGCCACCTTCCGGCCGTTAATTTCAACCAGGCTGTTGCGCCGGGAGCGGCCGGCGTCCCGGTGGATATCCAGCACCACCTTTGCCCCCCGGTGAGCGGCCAATAGTTTACGGAGTGTTTTTTCCGATTCCAGGTAAGAAGTGTCGTATTCGGCATCGTGAACGGTCTGCGCGTGGGCCGCCTTGATGCCGTACTGGCTCTCTAAAACCTCTTTTACCGCCGCCCCTGCCTGGACGACCCCGCCGCACTTGCCTTCCAGGCGATCTTTCCCGTCGGTCAGCGCGTAGGTTTCCCCGGTATGCGTATGGTAAATGATGACGAGGGCATCCCCGGTTAAATCGCCTGGCGTTCCTTCCGGAAACTTCTCCGGAAAAACAGGGGCAGGGGCAGCCGGCGGAAAAATGACCGGCTCCTCTTCGGCCGGCTGTTCAAGTTCAGCCGCCGCCAGATAAGGAATGGACAGCTTCAAGACGGATACGGGGTCGCGGACGTCCAGCCGCAAGGGCGTGAGCCCCGCCAGCAGTTTCTGGGCCGAAACGGTCAGCGGTCCCAGCGCCAAATCACCGTCTTTTTGCTCGACCCAGGCCATTGCCGGCATGGCCGCGCAAAGAAGCGTCCGGGATACTCCGCGGTCCGGAAAAAACCACGAACTGCGCCAGTCAAAAAACCAGCCGGATAAATTAAAAAGGGAAAAAGCCGTTAAAAGCAATAAAAACAGGGCCGATAAATTCCGGCAAAACCGCCGCCATTTTTGCCGCCCAGACATAAAAAGCCCCTTCCCGGTTTTTTAGATTCTTATGACCGGGAAGGAGCTTTTATGAGTCTTAACGCAAAACTGTCGGGACAACCGCATCAATGAGTCCAATAATAAAGGCGGAAATCAGGGCGCCGACCAGGGTCACGCTTAAAAACCCCGGGATAATGAACTGGGCCAGGTAAATCACCACTGCTGCGGCAAGAAAACCGACGATCCCCCTGCTCTGGGGAGAGATCCGGTCGCCCAGCAGGGCTTCTGCCGCGTAACCCAGCAAAGCAATCACTGCGGCGGCGATCAACGCGCCGATGAAGCCGCCCTTCACCACAAAGCCGGGGGAAAGCCAGCTCACCACAATGAGGACCAGCGCCGAAACCACAAAACGGATGATGACCCCCAACCATTGCATAACCACCGCTCACCTCGCTTTCCAAAATGTGATCAACTATAGCATGGACAAAAAAATGCCCTTTTATACCAGGACCTGCCCTCAAAAAATATATTAGACAACCTTACGCAAATCTGTTACAGTTAAAAAGAGGGTTGATCCGTTTGAGAAAAATGCGCCGGGAGTGAATTAACAGGTAAGAAGGAAGAAGCACTCATAGCCGCCCACCAGGAAGGTTTCAATTTGAATATTCTGGAGCGGATGGTGAATACATTGAAGGCGGAAGGCATCGTCGTAAACCTGGAAAGTCACGAAAAAGACCTGGTCCGAAACGCCGGAGCGAAAATAAGGTATCCAAAAGGGCAGATCGTTTTTGCTGTCGGTGAATATGCCGACCGGGCGTACTTTATTGAAAACGGATGGGTGAAGATCTACCGAATAGCCGAGGACGGGCGCCGGGTCACCGTAGCCATCCGCCGGCAGGGAGAGTTCTTCGGCTTGGCCGAGACGCTTTGCGACGGCGAACGCATTTGCTATGCGGAAGCAATGGACGACATAGACTTGATTGTGATCAGAAAAGATAATTTTTTCACTCTGTTGAGAGAGAACGCAGATCTAGCCATAAAAATAGCCATGATCCTGGGCGCCAGGCTGAGGGAAGCCCAGGCGACCATCCACGAGATAGTTTCCTGGCCAGTGTCCGGGCGGCTGGTCCTATTGCTGTTGAAATTGGCCGAGCGCTCCGGAGTTGATACCGGCAACGGGATAGAATTGAACTTAAGGCTTACCCATGAGGAAATAGCCTGCATGATCGGCACTTCCCGGCCCACTGTATCCCTGATCTTTAATTCCCTCAAGAACGAAAAAGCTATTGTGATGAAAGGACGGGATATTAAAAAGATTTATCCTGAAAAATTAAAAAAATGGGTAAAATAAACCGGCTCTTGCAAAAGGATCGGTTTTATTTTTTATTGAAATAGTAAGGAAGATTACAAATATTGTGTTTTATTTCGAACATCATTTTGTCGCCTGATGTGTTACATTTGTCACATGGGCGACAATTTGTTTTCAACGGGGGGTGAAAAAACATTTTTAATCAATTGCCGTCACAAGGGAAAACGCAGGAG
>JBFMEJ010000089.1:0-6389 GCA_040753275.1 Bacillota bacterium | reverse complement strand
ACGCTTTAAGAAGCTGAGCACCGGTTCTATCGGCAAGGGATAGGGGGTGCCGATCTTTAAGAGGTTAACTTTTAGCCCTAACTCAAAGAGGGCTTCTTCGGCGTAGGTGGCGCTGACCCCGGAGGCAAGAATGCCCAGTTCGCTCTCTGCTTCCCGGAAAACATTAAAGGGGGTGGCGGCCAATAGCTTCTGGGCCGCTTCCTGCTGACGGTTTAGCCAGACGTGGCGTTTAGCCGCTAAGCTGGGGAAGATCACCCAGCGGGGGTTTTTGGTAAATTTCCCTGTGAAGGGGGGCGAGACCACCGTTTCGTCGATCCCGACGTCCTGGCCGACGTGGGCCACCCGAGTGGTGGGCCGCAAGATCACCGGGAGACCCAGGGCCTCGGAAAGGGCAAAGGCGGCTTTGGCCATTTCTTTGGCCTCTTGCGGGGTAGCCGGATCTAACACGGGCAGGCCGGCGAAGCGGGCAAAGAGCCGGGTGTCCTGCTCGGTCTGGGAACTGTGGGGACCGGGGTCGTCAGCCACCACCAGGACCAGGCCCCCTTTGACGCCGATGTAGGCCAGGGCCATTAACGGATCGGCGGCCACGTTCAAGCCCACCTGCTTCATGCTCACCGCCGCCCGGGCCCCGGCGTAGGCCGCCCCGGCGGCTACTTCCAGAGCCACTTTTTCGTTGACCGACCACTCGGCGTAGAAGCCTTTGGTGGAGGCCAGTTGGGCCAGGGTGCCGAAGACCTCCGAAGAGGGGGTACCCGGGTAGGCGGCGGCCACCTGCAGGCCGCCCTCCACCAGCCCCCAGGCGATGGCTTCGTTGCCCAGGAGAAGATGTTTGGGCATGCGTCATTGCCTCCTTAAAACCAGGGATTAGGAATCAGGAATCAGGAATCAGGGGGGAGATACCTCTTTCTGGATATGATAATTTTAACTGGTTAAAAAGGTAATCGTTTGCGGAAAGGCAATCAGAATTATAACGACGGCAAAATAAGCGGGCAAAAAGTACAGAATACCCTTGAAGACCACCTGCAGGGGCAGGTTTTCACCAAGCCCGCTCACAATATACGCGCACACTCCCACCGGCGGGGTCACCGCCCCCATGGTGGTGAGGATGTTCAAGAGCACCGAAAACCACAAGGGGTCGTAGCCTAGAGCCAGGGCCAGCGGGAAAAAAACCGGGATGGTTACTACCAGAAAGCCCAGGGCGTCCATGAACATGCCCCCTAAGGTGTAGATGGTGATGATGATCCCCAGGACCACAAAGGGGGGAACGGGCAGGGCCGCCGCCCAGTCGGTTAAAATATAGGGGAGCCTGGTGACGGTTAAAAAGCGGCCGAAGATGACGGCGCCGGTCACCAGGACCATGACCATGGCCGAGATGCGGATGGTCTCGAGAACGGCGCCGGCAAACCCTTTCCAGGTCAGCCGGCGCTGGAGAAGGGCAATGACCAGGGCGCCGAAGGAACCGGCGGCGCCGGCCTCGGTGGGGGTGAACCACCCCAGGTAGAGGCCGCCGATGACCAGGGCAAACAACACCAGAGTTTCGATCACCCCGGGCAGGGCGGCCAGCCTTTCTTGAAAGCTCGCCTTTTCCCCGGCGGGGCCAAGTCTGGGGTTCTTCAGGCATAAAAAGGAAATGGTGAACAAAAACAAAAGGCCTAAAAGAATCCCGGGGATGACGTTGGCCACAAACAGTTTGCCGATGGACTGTTCGGTCTGGATGGCAATGACGATGAGGACCACGCTGGGGGGAATGACCACCCCCAAGGTGCCGCCGCAGGCCACGCTGGCCGCGCTCAAGGCCGGGTCGTAGCCGTATTTTTTCATCTGCGGCAGGGCGATGGTCCCCATGGTGGCGGCGGTGGCGGCATTGGAGCCGCAGATGGCGGCAAAGCCCATGCTGGCCACGATGGTGGTGCTGGCCAGGCCGCCTTTGAAGTGCCCCACCCACTTGTACGCCGCCCGGTAAAGGCTTTCGGTCACCCCGGAGTGAAAGGCGATGCTGCCCATAAGCACAAACAAGGGGACGACGCTTAAGCCGTAGGAGGAAAACTGCTCCCAGATGTCCCCGCTTAACATATTCAGGGCGGCTTCCGGAGAGGTTACGAGGCAAAACCCTACAAAGCCGGCCAGCAGCATGGCAAAGCCCACGGGCATCCCCAGGAGCATGAGGACGACCATCAACCCTGTGCCGAGAAGGGCGCTCATTTTCCAAAGACCTCTTTCCCCGCTTTGAGCAGATCCATCAAAAGGATCAGGGCAAGGCAAGCCAGGCCGAAGGCCACGGCGTAAGTAAAGGGATAATAGCTCACGTGCATCGTTTCGGAGAGCTTGCCCAGTTGCCCTAAGCGGTGGGCCAGCACCCCCACCCGCCAGGCAGCCAGGGCGAAGAAGGCCGCGGCGGCAAAGGAGGCGGCGGCGGCGATGCCGGCCCGGGGGCGGGCCGGGAGGCGCGCCACGAACAGGTCGATGGCCACGTGGCCGCGGTGCAGCTGGGTGTAACCTAAGGCAAAGGCGGCGGTGATGGCCGCCAGCCAGCCGACGGCCTCGGCGGTGCCCCCTAAGGGGCGGTGGGCCAGGCGCAAAATGATGTTGGCCACGGAGAGGAGCATCATGATCATCAAGGCCCCTGCAGCCACCCAGGCCAGCCCTGTGTTTAAGCGGTGGATGAATTTTTCCACGGGAAAAACGTCCTCCTTGAAAGCAGGGGTTGGGAATTCAGACCATCATGATGTTTTTTGCGACCTGGCAGAGGACGAAAAAGTTATTTTTTGGAGTAGAAGCTGGTAATAACTTATTTTCCAGGCTACCTACTTGTATTCTTGAGCGTACTTATCCCTTAGCTCGGTAAGCCGCTGGAGAAACTTTTGCGCCGGGAGCCCCTTGGCTTCCACTTCTTTGACGTAGGCTTCGGTGACTCCCTTTAATTTGGCGTCCCACCGGGCCTTTTCTTCCGGGGTTAAGGTGATTACTTTCAGGCCCTGTTCTTTGGTGGCCCAGGCCAGGCTTTCCTTGACGTGGTTGTCCAGGTAGGTCCCCGTCCAGAGGGCCATTTCCCGGCCCAGGTCGTCGATCACCTTTTGCACGTCCGGGGGCAGGGAGTTCCAGACGTTCTTGTTCATCACCGCCGCAAAGGAGACGGTGACCAGGGGATAGTCCGTGACGTATTTGACGGTTTCGGCGTACTTAAAGTCGAGGAGCACTTCCCGGCTGGTGATGTACCCGTCGATGACCCCGGTCTGCAGGGCCTGGGCGATTTCCGACTGGGGCATGCCCACCGGGGTGCCGCCTAAGGCTTTGAGCACCGGGACCCCCGTGCCGGTGGTGCGCAGGCGCAAGCCGGTAATGTCTTCTAATTTTTGCACCGGCTTTTTGGACTGGATGTACGAGGGTTCGGTGTTAAAAACGGTGAGGACCTTAAAGTCGGCCAGTTCCTGGGGCTGGAATTCTTTGACCAGGTCGTAGAGGACCAGGCTGGCCACCTTGGCGTTGGGGTAGGCCACGGGCTGGTCGCTGACGCCGATGAGCGGGAACCGGCCGGGTTCGTAGGAGGGGCAGGAGAGTCCAATGTCCGCCATTCCTTTTAAGACGCCGTCGTACATATTCTGGGCGGTGAGCAGGGTGCCCCCGGGGAATTTTTCCACCTTGACCTTGCCGTTGGTCCGCTTCTCTACCTCTTCGGCCCACTTATCCATTTGCTTGGCCGGGAAGGTGTTGGCGGGGGCAAAGAAGGCGTATTTTAAGGTGATCGGTTTGGCCTCTTTTGGGTCCTGCCCTTCTTTTGGAGCCTGGGTCTTCTGTTGGCCGCAGCCTCCGAAAAGCAGCCCGAGGCCGAGCAGGGCCGCCAGCAGGAGAAGAACTGGTCTTTGGAACAGGCGGGCGGTTGGCTGTGGGTTGGTCGGCATGGGTTGAACCTCCTTAGATTAAAATAAAAAACCAGCGTTGCAGACGAACGCCGGTTTATTTTACCAGGTAAACCTGCCGCTCATCTCAACTCACCTAAGCTGACGAACCGCAAACTCATCTCAACTCAACAGCTCTCAAATTGACTAGCGAAATGATACCATAACGGAAAAACCTTTGTCAACAAGAATTTTACCAGGTAAAAACTGGCTATATTTCTCTTATTATCCTTTTTTTCATCGCCGCCGGAATCTTCTCCGGTGCCATGGGGAGATCCCGCAACCGCACTCCTTTTTATTTCAGTTTCCCCCGGCCTTTTTCCTTGGCCCGGCTTGCCTATTCGCCCACTTTATGGTAAGCTTTGAGGAGAAAAAGGGTTATTTGTCGCTTTTTCGTTGATAGCCTTGATAACTTTGGTTCTATGCGCTTTATGCGCCTTTGCGGTTACCTGCTTGCAAAGGAGGAATGCGAAGTGGCCAAGCCGCCACCCACAGAGTTGAAGTTTGAACTTGCGGGCATTGCCACGATCACCCTGGCGCTTCTCGGTCTGGTCAGTCTTTTAACGCCCACTGCCGGAACAGCCGGGAGCCTGCTCAGGCAGGGCCTCGTCAGTATCGCCGGGGCGGGCCGGTACCTGCTGCCCCTGTTTTTTCTTTTTATCGGCTGGGAAATAATCCGGCAGCGCCGGAACCTTCAGTTTACCTCCCGACTTACCGGGCTTACCCTGCTGCTGCTGGCGGCTTTAACCTTTTTGCACCTCGGGGTGCCCCTCACCGAAACCTTTTCCGCCGGAAAACAGGGTCAGGGCGGCGGGCTGCTGGGGGCTCTGGGAAGCTACTTGCTGATTAAGTATTTCGGCCTCGCGGGCAGCTATATTATCTTAACCTCGCTGCTGATCGTAGCGGTGATTCTCTTCACGGGCCTTTCGCTGGCGCAGTTAGGGCAAATCTTCGGGACCCGCCTGTCCCTGGCGGGACAAAAGACCGTCCACAGGATTTCTAATTTCCTTTTTGAGGAAATCGAAGCAGAGGAAGAGGAAAGTGAAGGCGGACAAAAAGATAAAGGCGCCGGCAAAAAAGTAATCATTGCCAACCGCCCGGAAGCAGCAGCCGAACGGGACAAGGAGCGGTACCCTGCCAAAAAACAGCAGGACGAAACGGATCAAAACAAAAAAGATAGCAAGGTAATCCCCTTTTCCGTGCGCAGCGGCAAAACCTGCCAGCTTCCGCCGGCATCTTTACTGTCCCCGGCAAAAGGCCGGGAATCCGGAGTTACCGATAAGGAAATCAACGAGAAGATCGGCATCCTGGAGGAAACCCTGGCCAGCTTCGGCATCCCGGCCCGCGTAACGCAGGTGACCGTTGGTCCGGCCATCACCCGCTACGAAATCCAGCCGCCGGCGGGAGTCAAGGTGAGCCGCATCGTCGGGCTGGCCGACGATCTGGCCCTGGCCCTGGCCGCCCCGCAGGTCCGGATTGAGGCGCCCATCCCCGGCCGGGCCGCCATCGGCATCGAGGTGCCGAACCGGAAAACAGCAACCGTCCATTTGCGGGAGTTGCTGGAAAGCAAGGAGTTCCAGCAATCCCCTTCCCGGCTTACCGTGGCGCTGGGCAAAGATATCGCCGGCGCGCCCGTCGTTGCCGACCTGGCCCAAATGCCCCACCTGCTGGTGGCCGGCGCCACCGGCTCCGGAAAAAGCGTTTGCATCAACACGATTGTGGCCAGCATCCTGTTCAAGGCCACGCCGGACGAAGTAAAGTTTATCTTAATCGACCCTAAAATGGTCGAACTGATCACCTACAACGGGATTCCGCATTTGATCACGCCGGTGGTGACGAGCCCGAAAAAGGCGGCCGGCATTCTGCACTGGGCGGTCAAGGAAATGGAGCGGCGCTACGAGTTGTTTGCCGCGGCCGGCGCCAAGGACATTGCCCGGTACAATGAGCTGTACGCGGGCCAGCCCAGGAGCCCCGTTTCCGGAAGCGCAAATGGGGCGGGGGAGCCGGGAACCGCCGGCGAAAAGGGTGTAACCGGCGGGGGCGCCGGCGAGAAAAACGCCAATGACGGGGGAGTTGGCGACGGTCCGCTGCCGTTTATCGTCATCATCATCGACGAACTGGCCGACCTGATGATGGTGGCGCCAGCCGAGGTGGAGGATTCCATCTGCCGTCTGGCGCAAATGGCCAGGGCCGCCGGCCTGCACCTGGTGGTGGCCACCCAGCGCCCTTCGGTGGACATCATCACCGGTTTGATCAAGGCCAACATTCCCTCCCGGATCTCGTTCGCCGTTTCTTCGCAGATGGACTCGCGCACCATCCTGGACATCGGCGGCGCCGAAAAGCTGCTGGGGAGGGGGGATATGCTCTTCTTCCCCGTGGGGGCGCCCAAACCGGTGCGGGTGCAGGGAACCTTCCTTTCGGACAAGGAAGTGGAGGCCCTGGTAGCCTTTCTAAAAGAGCAGGCCAAACCGGTTTACGACCAGGAAGTGGCGG
>JBFMEJ010000088.1:0-6403 GCA_040753275.1 Bacillota bacterium | reverse complement strand
AGAATAGAGCTGCAAAAATATTTTATAGAAAGGTTGTGGGAAAACCTGCCCACTTTAAAAAGGCAAACACAGCAAATATTTTTGCTCTTAAGTCCAGCTACAATACCGGTTGGAGGTGTTCGGTTACGAATAGATAGCAATAGGATTTCCGATTGTGGTGACTGCGTTCCTGCCGGTGCGCATCGAAAGCAAGCTGGATGACCTGACCGCCAGCGTCGCCGAACTGGCCCGGACCATCGCCGCGGGCCGCAGCAGCAAGTAAAGCCCGGGCAAACATCCGGCGCTCTGTGCCCCCCTTTTCGCAAGGGGGGATTTTTTTCGTGCGCGGGAAAAATATTGCCGTGGCTATTTTACTTTGATTTGCTGTCGCCTTTTCACTCGGCTTCGGCCATGGGAAGGTGGGGGGAACGGGGATTGGGGTAGAGCCTTTGGGAGCGCGGGTCGGCGATCAGATCCAGAGCCTCCATGACGATGGCCCCCAGCAAACCGTAGTTTTTCCGGGGTTCAATAATGGCCTCGAACACTCCGGGGCGGTCGCCAACGGTCAGCTCCACCCCGTAGACCACCTCCCGCTCGGCAGTCTCTTCGTTGGCGTAGCGTACTACTTGTTTACGAATCACGGGAAATTTTAGTTCATTCTGCACCCAGCCGGGGAGCACTAACATGGTTGCTCCCGTATCTACCTTTACCGTAAGTTCGAGGGGTTCGCCCCCGCCGATTACGTTCCTGATCTTGACCGTTTCGTAAAATACGCCCATTTTGCTGCTCACCCCAATTTCACCCATTTATATTTACCCCCGGCTTTCCTTCCTGCCTGTAAGGCATATTTTAATTGCAGCATAAATATTGTAGCATAAAATTGGGATAACCCGCACAGGGGCAGCAAATTTCTTTGCCGGTGTTTATGCTGTTGGTAGATTCGGCCCTCAAATCACCAGTTGGGCATCGTCGCCCAGGAACATGCGCAGTGCTTTTCTGTTGTCGCTGCCGCGGTACGCCCGGGCGTTTCTGCCCAGAAGGCTGTCCTCGATGCGCTGGATGTCTCTTATCTCGCACCCCTCGAGGATGACGGAATGTTCAATCCCCACATTATACAGCCTGCTGCAATCGCCAATGGCCGTAAACGGGCCGATAAAGCAATTTTCGACCAGACATTCCCTGCCGATGACGGCCGGCCCGCGCACCACGCTGTTTTTCACCGCCGTCCCTTCCCCTATTTCCACCCGGCCGGTGACCCGGCTGTCTCTGTCCACTTCCCCCCGGACGTCGGCCCGGGCGTAGGCGTCCAGCACCGCCCGGTTTGCTTCCAGGATGTCGTCTTTTTTGCCGGTGTCCAGCCACCAGCCTTCCACCCGGCGGGCCAGGACGCGCCGGCCCATGTGCAAAAGCTCCTGGATGGCGTCGGTAATCTCCAGCTCGCCCCGCCAGGAGGGCTTGATGCACTCAATGGCCTGGTGGATGGCCGGGGTGAAGAGGTAAATCCCCACCAGGGCCAGGTTGGAGGGAGGCTCTTTTGGTTTTTCGATGAGCCTGACGACCCGGTTGTGGCCGTCTAAAACCGCCACCCCGAAGGCGCGCGGGTCGGGAACCTCTTTGAGCATGATCAGGGCCTGCGGCGCTTCCTGGAGAAAATCGGCCACCGCTTTTTGCACCCCGCCCTGGATCAGGTTGTCGCCCAAAAACATGAGGAAGGGATCGTTGCTTAAGAATGGGCGGGCTGTTTTGACGGCGTGGGCCAGGCCCAGGGGCTCCTCCTGGACGATGTAGGTAATTTTCGCTCCCCAGCGGGACCCGTCCCCCACGGCTTCTTTCACCAGGGCACCCGTTTCCGGGGAGATGATCAGGCCGAGATCAAAAATCCCCGCTTCCGCAATTTGGTCCAGGACGAAGAAGATAATCGGCTTGTTGGCCACCGGGATGAGCTGTTTGGCCGTGGTGTAGGTGAGGGGACGCAGGCGGGTCCCTTTGCCCCCGGCCAGAATGAGCGCTTTCACAGAAAACACCTCACGATCTTTTCAGCCTTGCGCCGTACATCCGCTGGTAATACTGCCGGTAGGCGCCGGATTTGATCTTCCGCCACCAGTCCTGGTGCTCGCAGTACCAGCGGACGGTTTCCCGCAGGCCCTGCCCGAAGGTGTGCTGCGGGCGCCAGCCCAGTTCGCGGCGCAGTTTCGCGGCGTCGATGGCGTAACGGCGGTCGTGGCCGGGCCGGTCGGCAACGAAAGCGATGAGGGATTCGGGTTTGCCCAGTTCCTGAAGGATCAGGCGGACGATTTCAATGTTTTTCCTTTCGTTGTCGCCGCCGATATTGTAGACGTGCCCCGGGCGGCCCCGGTGGAGCACCAGGTCCAGGGCGGCGCAGTGGTCGGCCACGTGCAGCCAGTCCCGCACGTTCTGGCCGTCGCCGTACACGGGGAGGGGCTGATCTTCCAGGGCGTTGGTAATCATGAGCGGGATGAGCTTTTCAGGAAACTGGTAGGGGCCGTAGTTGTTCGAGCAGCGGGTGACCAGCACCGGCAGGCCGTAGGTGCGGTGGTAGGCCAGGGCCAGCAGGTCCGCCGCCGCCTTGCTGGCCGAGTACGGGCTGCTGGGGTTAAGCGGGGATTCTTCGGTAAAAAAGCCCGTTTCGCCCAGGGAGCCGTAAACCTCGTCGGTGGACACCTGGATGAACTTTGCCGCACCGTGGCGGCGGGCGGCCTCCAGCAGGACGCGCGTACCTTCCACGTTGGTGCGCAAGAACGCGCTGGCGTCTTCGATGCTGCGGTCTACGTGGGATTCGGCGGCGAAATTGATCACGGCGTCGATCCTGTGGGATGTAAAAATGTCCCCCACGACCCGCGGGTCGGCGATGTCGCCGCGCACGAAGGTGTACCGGGGGTCGTCCTCCAGGCCGGCCAGGTTCTCCAGGTTCCCGGCGTAGGTCAATTTATCCAGGTTAATCAGTTCGTAAGGATACTTGCGCAGCAGGTACCGGATCATGTTGCTGCCGATAAAACCGGCCCCGCCGGTGATCAGAACGCGCATCCAGGAAACTCCCCCTGACTCTATTTTTTGATCAGGCACAAATTTTCGCAGGCACAAAGTTAATATTCCAGGTACATTTCTCTTTGTGCCTCTGTGCCTTTGTGCCTTAGTGCCTTTATTTATTCCGCTTCATGGAGAGTAGCTCCTTTTTATTCCATAATAAGTTTGACCTGAGGCCGTCTCAAGGCCCCTCTACCGGTTTTTCGTCGTCCAGTCGAAACCGATGGCCGGGTCGTCCCAGGGGATGCGCTTTTCGTCCGGGTTCTCCCGGTTGTAGGAGGCGGTGGTAAAGTAGACGATGACGGCCGGCTCATTGCCCAGCACCCGGTACCCGTGCGCCACCATCCGGGGGATCAGCAGGAGGATGGGGTTGTCCTCGCCCAGGTAGAAGACGTTGGTTTCCCCTTTGGTGGGGGAGTCCTCCCGCAGGTCGTAGAGCACCGCCTGGGCGTTGCCCACGGGGAAAAACCACAGGTCGTCCTGGTGCTCGTGGTAGTGAAAAGCCTTGATTACGCCCGGGTAGGTTTTGGACAGGGAAGCCTGCCCGAAGCGGGACAAAAGGCCGTCGTCGTCCCGCAGGATTTCCATGAAAAAGCCGCGGTCGTCGCAGTGCCGGATCAGTTTTTTAACCTTCACGCCATCAATCATTATTGGGGAACAGCCCTTTCGTTTATTATTTTATTCGCCGGCTGACTGAATGGGCAGCTCCTGCCGGTACTTCTGGAAAAATTCCTCCAGCGCCTCTTCCCAGGGGCGCAGGTCCGGCAGCCCCTGCAGCCGCAGGCAGTAGTTGTCCAGAACGGAGTAGGCCGGGCGGGGGGCGGGCCGGTTTAACTCCGCCGTGGCAATGGGCTTAACGGACACGTGTGCCAGCCCCGCCAGCCTGAAAATGTTGCGCGCGAAGTCGAACCAGGAGCAGGCGCCGCTGTTGCTGGCGTGATAAATCCCGTACAGTTCCGTCTGAATGAGCGCGCCGATGCAGCGGGCCAGGTCTTCCGTAAAGGTCGGTGTGCCCATCTGGTCGTCCACCACGGCCACCTCCGGCTGCGCTGCGGCCAGCTTAAGCATTGTTTTGACGAAGTTATTGCCGCGCCGTCCGTACAGCCAGGAGGTGCGCACGATAAAAAAGCGATCGGAGAAGGCGGCCGCGTAGTTTTCCCCGGCCAGCTTGGATTTCCCGTAGACGCTTAAGGGCGCAGGGATGTCAAACTCCGTGTATGGTTCTTTTTTGCGGCCGTCGAAGACGTAGTCGGTACTTATGTAAACCAGCCTGGCCTTCACCCGTGCCGCTGCCACTGCCACGTTTCGGGTGCCCAGGGCGTTTACCAGGTAGGCCCCATCCGGCTCCAGCTCGCACCGGTCCACGTTGGTATTGGCGGCGGCGTGAACAACCACGTCCGGGCGGGCGGCATGCAGCACCTCCCGCACCTGCTCGGCCCTGGTCACGTCCAACCGGTCCCGGCCCAGGCAGATCACTTCGTGCCCGCCGGGGCCGGCCAGCTCCTTTTCCAGGTCGCACCCCAGCTGCCCGCCGCCGCCGGTGATCAGCACTTTCATCAACGAAGCTCCCTTTATTTTGTTTCAAGTTCTATTTTGATCACAATAAATAACGCTTATCCGATAAAGTGGCGGATCGCTTCCTCCACGCGCGCGATGTCGATGCAGGTGTCGCGGCAGGGGCCGTGGGGGCGCTGGTTGGTCACGCCCAGGACGGGCAGGCGCCCCACGTCCTGGATTCCGCTGCTTAAGTCCCGCTCGCAGGCGATGGCCACGATGGCTTTCGGCCGGTATTCCTCGACGTACTTGCGGGCCAGGGTGCCGCCGGTGGCCACCCCCATCTTGACGCCGAACCTGTCCCGCAGGGCGAGCAGTTCATTGATATAACAGGTCCCGCAGCGCCGGCAGTTGTCCACATCGACCGTAATCTTATGCGGGCAGCCGGTCCACTGCAGGCAGTGGGGCACCAGCACGAGGATCTGCCCCGCCTTGACTTTGATCCGGCGCGCCCTCACCAGTTGATTGTTTACTTCCACGAAGGAACTGCGGATGCGATCCTTGTCAATGCGCAACAGGCGGCCTAAAGCCAGCGCCGCCGGGTAAAACAGGTGGATGGCCAGCTGAATGGGGGCCTGCAAAAAGGGAAAGTTCCTGGCGACCAGAATGGTTAAAACGATCCCGATGATGCCAAAAATCGCCAGCACTATTCCTCCGGCCACAGTTAGCAAAATAATCAAAAAAATGGTCTGGTAAAAGGTGGAGTCGCCAGGGTGGAAAAATAGGTACCAGAGGCCGAAAATAAAAAGCAGGATTCCGGCCAGGCTTCCTCCCAGCAGGCCCAGGAAAAGGCGCTTATGCACCTGTGGTGAGATTACGACCGGTGATTTCACGTGGTGTTTCTCCTCGAATAGATGGCCCAGAGTTTTCAGGCACAAAGTAAAGGCTATGGTTTTTCAACCTGCCTGTTCCTCCCGGTCAAAAATCGTCCCTGCAGCGATGGGGTGGCCGCGCAGGAAGTCTTCCGCGTTCAGGCGCCGGCCGCCCTGGAGCTGCAGCTCGACCACGCGCACCAGGCCGGGGTTGGCCTGGACCAACAGGCCTTCTCCGGAGTGCGCCGCCCGCACCTGCCCCGGCAGCGTCCCCGCCAAAAGGGGTTCCTCCCGCGCCACCTCCACCCGCCAGATTTTCAAGACGCGGCCGTTCCACAGGGTGGCGGCGCCGGGCCAGGGGTTTAAGCCCCGCACCTGATTAAAGACGGAGCGGGCGGAGGCGTCCCAGGCGATCAGCTCGTCGGCGCGGGTCAGCGGCGGAGCGTAGGTGGCCCGGGCGTGGTCCTGCGGCCGGCGCGGCAGCCTGCCCGCCGAAAGCCCCGCCAGCGTTCTCACCAGCACCTGCGCTCCCAGCTGCGCCAGGCGGTCGTGGAGGGTGCCGGCGGTGTCTTCGTCCGTGATCGGCAGCGTTTCCTGCAAAAGGATGTCGCCCGTGTCCAGCCCCTCGTCCATGAACATGGTGGTGATCCCCGTTTCCTGCTCGCCGTTGATGATCGCCCGGTGGATGGGCGCCGCCCCGCGGTATTTAGGCAGCAGCGAGGCGTGCACGTTGATGCACCCGTATTTCGGCATCTTTAAAACGGCGGGGGGCAGGATCTGGCCGAAAGCCGCCACCACAATCACGTCGGGAAGCAGATCCTCCAGGGCGGCCAGAAATTCCGGTTCGCTCAGCCGCTGCGGCTGCCAGACGGCCAGGCCGAGCCCGACGGCGGCCTCCTTTACCGGTGAAGGCTGGATTTTACCGCCCCGCCCCTTCGGCCGGTCAGGCTGGGTAACCACCCCCACCACCCGGTAGCCGGCGTCCGCAATTGCCTCCAAAACGGGCACCGCGA
>JBFMEJ010000087.1:0-6467 GCA_040753275.1 Bacillota bacterium | reverse complement strand
CCTTCCTGTTTGAAAACGTGGTGGACAACAAGGGGAAGAAGTACCCGATCCCGGTGGCCGTCGCCGCCCTGGCCGGGAACCGGGCCATTTACGCCACCGGCCTGCAGTGCCGTCCGGAGGAAATCGGGAAGGTCTGGGAGCGGGCTCTCGCAGCCCCCATTACCCCTGTCCTGGTGGAAAACGGGCCGGTCCAGGAAGAGGTGCACCAGGACGAGGAGCTGACCAGGGAAGGCGGCGGCTTTGACGAGTTCCCGGTGCCCATCTCCACCCCGGGATTTGACAACGCTCCCTATACCACCTGCACCCACTGGATCGCCAAGGATCCCGACACGGGCATCCGCAACATGGGCAACTACCGGGGCCACATCAAGGGGCGCAACAAAATCGGGATCTTCCCCAGCGGCCTGGGCCAGGACGTTTACATCCACTGGCAAAAGTGCAAAGAAAGGGGGATTCCCCTGCAGGCCGCCCTGGTTGTCGGCGCTCCCCCGGTGGTTTCTTACGCCGCGGTGCAGAAAGTACCCTACGGCGTAGACGAGCTGGCGGTGGCCGGCGGACTGGCGGGCGAACCAATCCGCCTGGTCAAATGCAAGACCGTGGACCTGGAAGTGCCGGCGGAAGCGGAGATCGTCTTTGAGGGGTTGATCCGGACCGACGTCCTGGAACCGGAAGGCCCCTTCGGGGAATCCCACGGCTACATGCACCCCCGGCAGTTTAACCCCTTTATGGAGGTCACCTGCGTCACCCATAAAAAGAAGCCCGTCTGGGTTTCCTTCATCAGCCAGGTGACCCCCAGCGAAAGCAGCATGATCAAAAAAGTCGGGTACGAGCCGCTATTCACCGACTACCTGAAAAAAACCTTAAGCATCAAGAGCGTAATCCGGGTGGCCATGCACGAGCCCTTAACGAACTTACGCAAGGTATTGGTCATCCAGATGAAAAACCCGAAGGAAGTAGACGTCTGGCGGGCGCTGCACGCGGCGGCCACCTTCCACCAGGGGGTGGGCAAGGTCGTCATCGCCGTGGACGAAGACATCGACCCCGAAAACATGGACGCGGTCATGTGGGCGATGAGCTACCGGATGAAGCCCCACCAGGACGTGGAGATCATCCGGGGGATGGTCAAAGAGCACGCTCCCCCCTTCAGCGGCGCCAGCGACAGTGAAGACGTGGCTTCCCACGCCGACCCGGCCAACGAGTCCGCCCTGCTGATTAACGCCATCTTGAAAGAACCCTTCCCGCCGGTGTCCCTGCCCAAGCGGGAGTACATGGAGCGGGCCAGGGAAATCTGGGAGGAATTGGGCCTGCCCAGGCTTGCCCCGCAGGCGCCGTGGTACGGTTATTTCCTCGGTCAGTGGGACGCGGAATTAGAGGAGGAAGCCGCCCTGGCGGTCCGGGGCGAACACTATACGACAGGGGAGAAGCTGGCGGGCAGGCAGATCAAGGTTTAATGAACGGAAGGCAGAAAAAGTAAGAGGATGCGGAGGGGAAATCTTTAAATTCTCCCCGGGTAGATAACCTGGCTCCGTGCAACTACGAGGGCGCCTGCTACGGTTTTAAACACACTGGCGGTGCGTCCCGTGGCGGAAATAAAGGTTTATAGCCTGCGGGAAGAGAGCCGGGACGCGTTTGCCCGGGAGGTGGCGGAAAAGTACGGGATAACCGTACGGGCGGTGGATACGCCTCAGGAATGTGTCCGTGATGTGGATATCATCCTGTCGGCACTTCTTCTATGTTTCCGGTGTTTGCCGCCGTGGGGGCCCTGATTTTGGAAAAGGCCCGGAAGCTGGGAATCGGGAGGGATTTGCCCGGCGAGTGGTTTACCGAATCGGTTCATCCTTAACTGGCCAGACCAAAATAAGTGCGGCTCCCCGGCTGCGCTTATTTTTTAGAAATGTTTTCTATGCTGAAACATTATGTTTCACATGCGGAAAACAGCCGGTAGATGATGGTTTAAAAGCGTTTTTGCGGGGGTCTGGCGATTACCGTTGAAGGTGAAAAAATTACCGAAAAGCAAATGATTTTAACCTTTCACCCGCGATCAGGAACATTTCTAGAGAAACAGGCAAGGATTTTGCAGTAATATTACAAACAGTAAAAGCGGTTAAAAATTAACTTAAGGGAGAGGGGGCGCCAAGGTGAAACTTTACGAATACATGGGCAAAGACTTATTCGCCCTCTATGGTTTGGCAGTGCCACGGGGAAGGGTGGTTTCCAGTCCGGCGGAAGCAATGGTTGCGGCCCGGAAGATTGGCTGTCCAGTAGCAATAAAATCCCAGGTGTTTTCGGGAAAACGGGGCAAAGCGGGGGGGATTAAATTTGCCGCCACGCCCGAAGAAGCTGCCGTCCTTTCCGGGGTTTTATTATCGAGTCAGGTTCAGGGTTTGCCGGTGGAAAGGTTGCTGGTGGAAGAAAAACTGGTGGTCGATCGCGAGCTTTATCTGGCCCTGGCGGTGGATGGCGCAGCGGGCAAACCGGTGCTGATCACCTCTTTAGATGGCGGGATGGACATCGAAGAGGTGCCGGAAGATAAAGTTATCAAGCTGCACCTGGACATTGAAACTGGCCTGCAACCTTATCATACCCGGGAAATTAACCGCCGCTTGGGATTAACCGGGACTTTGGCCAGGGAATATGCGCGTACGGTAACCATTCTTTACCGCATGTTCACTGATCTAGACGCGGAGTTGGTGGAGATTAATCCGCTGGTCATCAGCGGTGAACGGATTATTGCGGCCGACGCGAAGATCACGATTGATGACGCCGCTCTGTACCGGCAAAAGGAGGTGCCCCGCGTGGAGGAACGTACCGCGGTGGAAAAACTGGCCTTTGATGCAGGCCTGGCGTTCGTGGAACTGGATGGGAAGATCGCGGTTATGGCCAACAGAGCCGGCATCACCATGGGGACGCTTGATACCATCCAGTACTATGGCGGCCGGCCGGCCAACTTTTTGGATGCCGGTGGCGGAACCGGCATGGAAGCGACGGCCAGGGCCCTGGAGATTCTGCTGGCTACGAACCCAAAAGTGATCTTCATCAATATATTCGGGGGAATTACCAGATGTGACGATGTGGCCAGGGCTTTTGCGAAAGTAAAGGAAGAACGGGGGGTGCCGGTTCCCGTAGTCATTCGCCTGGTGGGCACAAACCAGGAGGAAGGAGTAAAGATCCTCAAGGAATGCGGGATACAGGCCTACCAGTCAATGGCGAAAGCGGTTAGGAAAGCAGTGGAACTGGCGCAAAGGAATAACGATTAAGGAGTTGGGTAGCGTGGCCATTATTATCGATGACCGGTCGCGAGTGATTGTCCAGGGGATTACCGGGTACCAGGGGCTTTTTCATACGAAACGCATGCTTGCTTACGGAACCAGGATTGTGGCCGGTGTGACTCCTGGAAAAGGCGGTGGAAGGGGTTCCGGTTTACAATACGGTGGCAGCGGCGTTAGAGCATCACGCGGCAGACGTTTTCTGCTTATTTGTCCCCGCCCCGTTGGCGAAAGACGCTGTTTTTGAGGCCATTGAGGCAGGCCTGAAAGTGGTAGTCGTAGTGACGGAGCATATTCCAGTCCACGACGAAATGAGGATGCTGGCTTTCGCCCGGCGGCACGGCGCGTTGATCATCGGGCCGAACACTTTCGGGATTATTTCCCCGGGCAAGTGTAAAGTAGGTATTCCTCCGGAACAATGCTTTACCCCTGGCCCGGTGGGTGTAATTGCCCGCAGCGGCACCCTTACATACGAAATTTGCGCTAATCTTACCGCCGCCGGATTGGTCAGTCTACGGTTGTCGGCATGGGCGGCGACCGGGTGGTGGGGCTTTCCTTTGTGGAGTGTTGCAAAGGTTTGAGGCCGACCCGGAAACGCAAGCGATGGTGTTAATCGGCGAGATTGGTGGTGATGCGGAAGAACGGGCAGCGTCGTTCATTCGAAAAATGACGAAACCTGTGGTGGCCTACATTGCCGGTAAAAGTGCGCAGCCGGGCAAGCGGATGGGGCACGCCGGGGCGATTATCGAGCGAGGCAAAGGGACTTTTCAGGGAAAAGTGGAAGCGCTTTCCCGGGCTGGAGCGGCGGGAGCCGAGCTGCCTTTTCAGGTCCCCGATTTAATCAAGAATGTGTTAACATTCGGCAAGACCGCGTGAAAGCCAGTCGCTTGCCGGTGATACAACAGGGGGCAGACAACTTTTCATTTCAGTGGGGGGTGGTTTTAAGAGAAAAGCACACTGTTTATACAATTTATAAGGAGGACAAATATGGTTAAGCAGCGGATTATTGTCGCCATCACTGGCGCTACCGGTGCAATTTACGGTATCAGGTTGTTGGAAGCCCTGCGCGCTTGCTCCGGAGTCGAAGTCCACCTCGTCTTAAGCAGTTGGGCCAAGAAAACCGTTGCGCTGGAAACAGATTACACCGTTGAGCAAGTGGAGGCATTGGCGGATTACAACCACGATCTGCGTGATGTAGGGGCTCCCATCGCCAGCGGCTCCTTTCAAACCGCCGGCATGGCTATTGTCCCCTGCAGTATGAAAACGTTGGCCGCTGTGGCCCACGGGTTAGCTGAAAATCTAATCGTCCGGGCTGCCGACGTTACGCTCAAGGAGCGCAAAAAATTAATTTTAGTTCCCCGGGAAACGCCGCTCAGCGCCATTCACCTGGAGAATATGCTTGCCGTAACCCGGGCCGGGGCCTGCCTGATCCCGCCCATGCCGGCTTTTTATAACCACCCGGCGACCATTGACGACCTGGTTAATCATTTAGTTGGGCGGATCATGGATCAGTTTGGCCTGCCGCATACGCTGACGCGCCGGTGGGGCGAGATAGGCTTAACGGCTGTTGTGCGCAGGGCGCCAGAGAAAAAAATTAAACAATATGGTTAAAGGAGGGGTAACATGGCAAACGATAATATTCGTGACCTGCGCAGCGCCCTGGACTGGCTGCGGTCCGAGGGGCTGCTCATGGAAACCGATGTGGAGGTCAGTCCGGACCTGGAGATCTGCGCTATTCAGAAGCACTTTGATGGTAGCCTACCGATTTTATTCAACAACGTCAAGGGTTACCCGCACCTGCGGGCCGTCACCAACTTGTTCGCCAACACCGATGTCATGAACAAGATGTTCGGCTGGGCCGACGAGCGGGAACGCACTCGGAAAATCGCTGCGGCGTTCAGCAACCCGCTGGCGCCCGTCGAAGTCAACCAGGAGGAGGCGCCCTGCCAGGAGCATATCATCACCGACGACCTGGATGTGAACAAGTGGGTGCTGGCCATCCGCCATACGCCGCTGGAGACGGAGTTCACCATCGGTAGCGGCCAGAGCGTGGTGGTAGGCAAGTACTTCAAGGGTGGCACGCACGTGGGCTACAACCGCATGTGCTTCCGGTGGGGCAATGTCGGCACGTTCCAGGCGGCGCCGGGCTCACACATGTGGCAGGTGCAGGTGGAGAACTACCAAATGCCGGAAGGCATCCCCATCACCATGAACTTCGGCATCCCGCCGGCGGCCAACCTGATGGCGGGCTCCGGCTATGACTACGTGATTCTGCCCAAGGGCTGCGACGAGCTGGGCATCGCCGGCGCGCTGCAGGGGCAGCCGCTGCGCATCGTCAAGTGCCGTACCGTCGACGCCTACGCCCTGGCCGACGCCGAACTGGTGCTGGAGGGATATCTCAAGCCCAAGGACCGGCGCTGGGAGACCGCTGAGGCCGAGCGGATGGGCAAGCAGGGCAAAGCCTGGTTCCACCCGGAGTGGCCGGGGTACCAGGGCAAGGCGTATAAGACCTCGACCTTCCACGTGACGGCGATTACCATGCGCAAACCGGAATCGAAGCCGATCATTTACCCGCTGGGCGTACACACCCTGGACGACAACAATATCGACACCACGGTGCGCGAGGGAGCAATTTACGAGCTGTGCGAGCGGCTACAGCCCGGGATCATCCAGGATGTGAACATCCCGTACTGCATGACCGACTGGGGCGGCTGCGTCATCCAGGTCAAGAAGCGCAGCAAGGTCGAGGAAGGCTGGCAGCGCCAGTTCCTGGCGGCGATTCTGAGTTGCAACCAGGGGATGCGGATGGCCATTGCGGTGGACACCGACGTGGACATCTACAGCATGGACGATATCATGTGGGCGCTGGTAACCCGGGTCAACCCGCAGAACGACATTTTCCACCCGGTGCCGGGCGGCGTGGGTCAGACCTTCATGCCGCAGGAGCGGATAACCGCGGGAGACCGGGAATGGACTGCCTCGAACACCAAGTTTGAAGGCGGCATGGCTATCGATGCAACGGTACCCTTCGGTTATGAAGAGGACTTCCACCGGCCCGTCTATGCCGTGGACCGGGTCGACCCGGCCAAGTTCTTCAGCGCCGAGCAGATCGCCAAGTTCAAGTCCTTTATGAAGGGCTGGGTCGAGATTCTGGCTAAGACGGGTAGATAACAGCATCCGTATGCCCGCTGGCTGGCGCAG
>JBFMEJ010000086.1:0-6482 GCA_040753275.1 Bacillota bacterium | reverse complement strand
CGGCCGGCAGCCACAAGCTGAACACGGCGGTGGCCCAGGCTTACTACAACAAAGTAGAAGGGATTAAGCGCCTGACCACCGAAACCGGCGCCGGACAGTGGGGCACGGCCTTATCCCAGGCCTGCAACTTTTTCGGTCTGGAATGTGTGGTTTACATGGTGAGGGTGAGCTTCCAGCAAAAGCCCTACCGGCGTTCCATTATGGAGATTTTTGGCGCCCGGGTGTACGCCAGCCCAAGCGAGAATACCGAGGCCGGGCGGAAAATCCTGGCGGAAATGCCGGACACGCCGGGGAGTCTGGGCATCGCCATCAGCGAGGCGATCGAGGAGGCCGCCGGGCGGGAGGACACCAACTATTCGTTGGGCAGTGTCTTAAATCACGTTTGTCTGCACCAGACGGTCGTCGGTCTGGAAACAAAAGAACAAATGGCCAAAGCCGGTTATTATCCCGACGTGGTCATCGGCTGCGTGGGCGGCGGGAGCAACTTCAGCGGTTTTGCCTTTCCCTTTGCCTATGATAAACTGACGCAAGGGGCGCAAGTGCGCCTGGTCGCCGTCGAACCTACGGCCTGCCCCACGCTGACGCGGGGCCTGCAAACCTACGACTTCGGCGACGTGGCCGGCTTTACCCCGCTTTTATACATGCATACGCTGGGGTCCCGGTTTATTCCGCCCGGGATTCACGCCGGGGGGCTGCGGTACCACGGCGATGCCCCGCTGCTCTGCCAGCTGGTGGCGGACGGGATTGTGGAAGCGCAGGCCCTCAATCAGACGGAGGTGTTCCAGGGGGCGATCACTTTTGCCCGCAGCGAAGGAATTGTTCCCGCTCCCGAATCGGCGCACGCCATCGCGTGGGCCATCCGGGAAGCCCTACAGGCAAAGGAAGCCGGTGAGGCCCGGACCATTGTGTTTAACTTGAGCGGCCACGGCCTGCTCGATCTGGCCGCCTACGACAATTACCTCTCCGGTAAACTGGAGGATTACCCGCTGCCCGAAAGCGAACTGCAAAAGGCCCTGGCGATGCTGCCGAAAATCTAAGCCGGGAAAAAAGATTAAAAAAAGGCGGGTTTTTCCCGCCTTTACCTTTTTTTAGCGCAGGATTTCTGGCTCTGGCGTCGAATAAAAAACACCATCTACTACTGCTGTATACTACTCCTATAAGCGGTTATCACGATGAAGAAATTATCTTCAGCGCAGGGGAATCATGCTTTGAACGTGCAGGAAAATTTGCGGCGGGTAAGGGCAAAAATTGCCCAGGCTGCCGGCCGGGCCGGGCGGTCGGCCCGGGAGGTTAAGCTGGTGGCCGTGACGAAAGGAGTTTCCGTAGAGAAAATTGAGGCCGCTTTGGCGGCAGGAGTAAGGATTTTGGGCGAAAACCGCGTCCAGGAGATGCTGGCCAAGCAGCCGCTTTTGCCGGCCGGGATCGAGTGGCATTTTATTGGACACTTGCAAACGAATAAGGTAAAATATGTCCTGGACAGGATAAGTTTAATCCACTCCCTGGACAGCTGGCGTCTGGCCCAGGCCATCAGCCGGCTGGCCGGGAAAGAGGGGAGGGAGGTGCCCGTTTTGGTGCAGGTGAACGTGGCCGGCGAAAAAACCAAGTATGGGTTGCCCCCCGGTGAGGTAATGGAATTTCTTGGCACGGTGAGCACCCTTCCGGGGTTGAAAATCAGGGGGCTGATGACCGTTGCGCCGGCGGTGGACAATCCCGAAGAAGTCCGGTCCGTTTTCCGGGAACTCCGCCTTTTGTACGAGCGGGCGCGGGCGCTTTTTCCCGCCGCGGGGATTGATTATCTGTCGATGGGCATGAGCAATGATTACCTGGTGGCGATCGAAGAAGGAGCCAACCTCGTTCGTTTGGGAACGGCTATTTTCGGAAGAGAGGAGGGTGAGCGATGGCCAGGAGATTTGTAGATAAGGTCTTGGGTTTTATCGGATTTGAGGAGGAACCTTTAGAAGAGGAAGAACAGGAAAAAGAAGGCCGGGAAGAAGACGAAATGGTTTCGCCGGCCCGGCGCAAAGGGCAGGTAGTGAGCCTGCACGCCCAGCGGCAGGTGCGGGTGGTGGTGGCGGAGCCGAAAGTTTTCGAGGATGTGCAGGGGATTGTCGATCACTTGAAAAACAGGCGGCCCGTGATTGTCAACCTGGAGCAGGCGGACGCCGAACTGGCCAGGCGGGTAGTCGACTTCGTCAGCGGCGCGACCTACGGCCTAAACGGGAATACGCAAAAAGTCGGCAACGGGATTTTTCTTTTTGTGCCGAGCAATGTGGATATTTCTTCCGAACTGAAAAGCCAGGCCAGGGATCGCGAAATCTTTTCCTGGATGCGATAGCAATCGAGAAAGAAAAGGGGTAAACAAATGCCGTTAACGGGACTGAAAATCGGCAGCCTGGGCGGGGGAGCCATGGCCGAGGCTCTCTTTGCGGGGCTGGTGAAAAGCGGTTTTCCGCCGGCCGATTTATACGCCAGTGATGTTGAGCAGAAACGGCTGGCTTACCTGCAGAAGAAATTGGGAATAAGCGCGGTGCAGAATAATTGCCGGCTGGTGGAAACCGTCGATATTGTTGTTTTGGCCGTTAAGCCGCAAATTGTCGGGCAAGTATTGCCCGAAACGGGGGGGCTTTTCCGTTCCGGGCAGACCCTCATTTCTATTGCCGCCGGTGTCCCCATAAAATATATTGAAGGGTTTTTAAAACATCCGGTGGGGGTGGTCCGGGTAATGCCCAATACGCCCTGCCTGGTTGGGGCCGGAGCCAGTGCCCTTTGCGCCGGCACGCACGCCCGCGAAGAGGATCTGCGCCGGGCAAGGGCGATTTTTTCCGCCGTCGGGAGGGTAGCCGAGGTTCCGGAAAGGTTGATGGATGCGGTCACCGGTTTGAGCGGCAGCGGCCCGGCCTACATGTTCATGATTTTGGACGCCCTGATCGATGCCGGCCTGCGGGTGGGCCTGCCCAGGGAGACAGCCTTTTTCTTGAGTGCCCAAACGATGCTGGGGGCGGCAAAAATGGCGCTGGAAAACGGGGAACACCCGGCCCGGCTGAAAAATCTGGTAACCACGCCGGCGGGGACGGCCATCGAAGGGATTTTTGCCCTGGAAGAAGGCGGCCTGCGGCCCACTTTAATGAAAGCGGTAAGCGCGGCAACCCGCCGGTCTTCCGAGATATCCGCCGGGCTAAAATAAAAGACGGGGTGGAGCATGGATATTTACCGGATTGTCAACGTGATCTTTCAGGTTTATTACTGGCTGATTTTTATCCGCATCATCTTGTCGTTTATCAGGCACAACCCTTACCAGCCGTTAATCAGGTTTATTTACGAGGTAACTGAACCGTGGCTGCGGATTTTCAGGCGATTTATTCCCCCGGTGGGCATGATCGATTTTTCGCCGATAGCAGCCTTTTTCGCTTTGGAAATTTTGCGGCAGCTGGTGCTGGCTTTATTGCGCGCCGCCGGACTGTAGAAAAACAGGGATTAGGGATTGGGAACTAGGAATTATGAATTATGGGTTAAGGGGCGGGGAGCTCGACCTCGATTGTTTTTAGCGGTACAAATAGGGGCAAAGAACACAGGAGGGAAAAGAAGCTTGATTGCGGCAGGAATTGACGTTGGTTCCACCACTACGAAAGCGGTGGTGCTCGTTGACGGGGAATGGCGGGGGGAGGCGCTGCTGCCCACCGGTACGAACAACCGGGCCAGCGCCGAGGAAGCTTTGGCTAAGGCCCTCGCCCGGGCCGGGGTAAGCCGGGAAAAAGTGGAAAGGATCGTGGCCACCGGTTACGGGCGGGCCAATATCCCTTTTGCCGATAAACAGGTAACCGAAATCAGCTGCCACGGGCGCGGCGCGCACGCTTCCTTCCCGCAGGCGCGCACCGTTATTGACGTGGGCGGGCAGGATAGCAAGGTGATTCGCCTGGACGGGCGCGGGCGGGTCGTTGATTTTGTGATGAACGACAAGTGCGCCGCCGGGACGGGCCGTTTTTTAGAGGTGATGGCCAGGGCGCTGGAAACGGATCTTTTGGAAATGGCGGGGCTGGCCCGGCAGGCGCCGGCGGCGGTGCCGATCAGCAGTACGTGCACCGTTTTTGCCGAATCGGAAGTGATCTCCCACCTTGCCCAGGGGCGGCCCAAGGACGAGATTATCCGGGGGCTTTTTGAAGCGGTGGTCGACCGTTTGGAAGGGATGGCCCGCCGGGTGGGGGTGGAGCCGAAGGTGGCCATGACGGGAGGGGTCGCTTTAAACAGCGCCATTGTGGAAATTTTGAGCCGCCACCTGGGACAGGCCGTGCACGTCCCCGCCAATCCGCAGCTCATGGGGGCTTACGGGGCGGCCCTGATCGCCGCGGAGAAGTAGGCAGCAGCAAATAGGTATCTCTACAGATCCCTGTTTGCTTTCCTTTATGAGATTGGGAATGAGAGGGTTATGAATAAAAAAGATCTGGCGGTTGCCCGCAAGTTAAAAAAGAAGCTTAAGGGGAGAATATCTCTTTACGAAATGCGCGTCTTCGGCTCCCGGGTCAGGGGTGACGCCCGGTACGATTCTGATCTGGATGTCTATCTGGAAGTCGGCTCCTTAACGCGCCGGGAACGGCGATTGATCAGCGAGATTGCCTGGGAGGTGGGTTTTCAACACAATATAGTCATTGCCCCGGTCGTGTTTCCCCGGGAGGCTGTTCAAAAGGGACCCCTTTCAGCCTCACCGTTGTATAAGGTTATTCAGAAAGAAGGTATCCTGGTGTGAAGGCTGAACAATTATGTTAGACGTCCGTCAGGAGGGCCAGGCGGTGCTTTTTAAGGTGCGCGTCCAGCCCAGGGCTGCTAAAAATGAACTGGCCGGCTTTTTCGAGGGTGCTTTGCGCGTCCGGGTAACTGCTCCGCCGGTAGAGGGGGAGGCCAACGAAGCCTGCCGCTCCCTTTTGGCGAAGGTGCTGGGAGTACCCCGGTCCAGCGTGGAAATCATCGGCGGCCGGGCGGGAAGAAATAAACTGGTGCAGGTGGCCGGGTTGGGCAGGGAACAGGTGTTCAAATTGCTCTCTGCGGTCAAAAAGGAGGGGAGTTAATAATGTCGAAAGCAGTTCTTAATTTTTGGATGGCGTGACTGCTTTTTTTAGACGGCCTGGGGCTGGCAATATCCGGTTTTGTCCGCTGGTTCATCCTGCCGGGTGGCGGACGCGGAGGGGTGCGCCAGGAAGAGGCGGTGTTTATTTTTGCGCGGCATACGTGGACAGATATCCACCAGCGCTTAGCGGTTATTTTTTTAGTGCTGGTAGTGGTTCATGTATGTTTACACTGGAACTGGTTGCTTACTATGACAAAAAAAATTTTTGGAAGGGAAAGATAAATTTTTAGTTGCGAAAGGGGAAGAAAAAGTGGAAATTAAAAAGGCAGTGGCGGTGGTGACGGGCGGCGCTTCCGGCCTGGGGGAGGCGACGGTTCGCCGTCTGGTAGCGCTGGGCGGCAAAGCGGCGATTTTCGATCTGGCCGAAGAAACCGGAAATCAGCTGGCTGCCGAGTTGGGCGAGGGAGCAATCTTTGTGAACACCAACGTGGTGGACGGCGAAAGCGTGCAAAATGCCGTTAACCGGGTGGTGGAAGCCTTCGGGGGCATTCACGTCGTAGTTAATTGCGCAGGAATTGCCACGGCTGAAAAAGTGCTCGGGAAAAAAGGACCCATGCCTCTGGAAAATTTCAACCGGGTGATCCAGGTCAACCTGGTGGGTACGTTTAACGTGATTCGCCTGGCGGCGGAAAAGATGGTGCAGAACGAGCCCAATCAAGACGGGGAGCGGGGGGTAATCATCAACACTGCTTCGGTGGCGGCCTACGAGGGGCAGATCGGGCAGGCAGCGTACAGCGCTTCCAAGGGGGGCGTGGTAGGGTTGACCCTGCCCATCGCCAGGGAGTTCGCGGCGCTGGGCATCCGGGTGGTCACCATCGCTCCCGGTATTTTTGAAACCCCCATGTTTGCCGCCCTGCCGGAAAAGGCCCGGGAGGCGCTGGGAGCCATGGTTCCCTTCCCGTCCCGTCTGGGCCGGCCGCAGGAGTACGCCCTGCTTGTGGAGCAGATCGTAACAAACCCGATGCTGAACGGAACTACAATCCGTCTCGACGGCGCCCTGCGGATGCCGCCGAGATAAACCTTCTTTTGCCTGTGTTATTAAAAAAGGGGACTTTTGTGTCCCCCTTTTTTATCCTCGCTTTGCGCCGGATTTTTCCCTGGCCAGTTCATCTTTGAGTTCCTCTAATTGCTGCACCATTTCCGGTTTAACGGAAAATTAACCTTCTCCAACTCCCGGTTCCCAGTTCCTGACCACTTCGGCGCAACGCGGGCACAAGGCGGGGTGTTCAGTATTTTTGCCCACCCCTTCGCTGTACTTCCAGCACCGGACACATTTTTCGCCCGGCGCGCGCCGGACGCCTACCGCCAGTTCAGGAATCTCCAGGGCAGGGAGCACTTTTTCCCCGTTGGGCCTGTTTTCCGC
>JBFMEJ010000085.1:0-6687 GCA_040753275.1 Bacillota bacterium | reverse complement strand
AAGCGCAGGTGGTGGCTTATCCGGAACTGGGCGCGGAGGCGATTTACGAACTGGTTGTGGAGGAGTTCCCGGCAATCGTCGTCAACGACGTTTGGGGGGGCGACCTCTATCTCGAAGGCCGGAAAAAATACGCAATTTAAGTGAACAAGAGTACCCCTAAGTAGCGCCGCCTTAATCGGTTAACTTTTTAATTTATAATGGCTTTTCTATCCAAACGATTTTTTCATTTGAACTTGGGTTCTGTATGGAAGATGAATTAATCATGTACAGAAAGACTATCTAGCCCTAATTCCCAATTCCTAATTCCCAATTCCTATTTTCTAAAGGAGTAAGATGCCATGGCAACCGATCTCTCATTGGCAATTAGCAAGGAAGTGGCCGGGAGGATCCGCGAGATCAGCGGGCAAAACCCGAACCTCTGCATGCAGTGCGGCACGTGTAGCGCCAGTTGCACCGGCATCGGGAAGATGGACTTTCTTCCCCGGCAGGTCCTCCGCAAGCTCCAGCTGGGCGACCCCGGGGTTTTGCAGTGCCGCTCAATTTGGGTCTGCACCGCCTGCCTGACCTGTACCGCCCGCTGCCCCCGGGGCATCGACATCGCCCGCCTGATGGAGGCCCTGCGCGCCATCAACCTGCGGAAAGGAAACGAGGTTTTGGTGCTGGAAAAGATTCCCCCGGAGTTAATCAAAGAAGTGCCCCAGATGGCTTTAACCAGTGGATTTAGAAAACTGAGCGCGTAAAGGGGGGAGAAAAGCGATGCGGATTCCGTACTTTCCCGGATGCACCCTCTACTCCCGGGCCAAGAACCTGGACGATTCCACCCGCGCTGCGCTGGCCGCCCTGGACATCACCCTGGCCGAGCTGCCCCAGTGGACCTGCTGCGGAGTGGCCTTCCCGCTGGCGCAGGACAACTACATCGGCATGGTCGCCGCCGCCCGGATCCTGGCCAACGCGGCCAAAGCCGGGGACGGCCGGCTGGTCACGGTCTGCTCTTTTTGCTACAACGTGTTAAAGCGGGTCAACTACGCCATCAAAAACAATCCGGAGGCAAAAGAGAAATTAAACAATTACTTAGAAGAAAATTACCAGGGGGAAACCGGCGTTGTCCACCCCCTGGAAGTAATCAGGGACGAGGTTGGGTTAAAAAATATAGCAAGCAAAGCCGGGGGCCGTTTAAAGGGCCTCAAGGTCGCCTGCTACTACGGCTGCATGCTGGTTAGACCCGCCGCCGAAGTAGCCTTCGGAGATCCGGAGAACCCCGTCCTCATGGAAGAATTGATGGCCGCCCTGGGTGCGGACCCGGTGGACTTCCCCTGGAAAACGAAATGCTGCGGTTCCTACCAGTTGTTAAACGCCTCCGATCTGGTCACCGACCGGGTCCGGGACATTGTCGACGCCGCCCTTGCCCGGGGTGCGCAAGCGATCGTCACCAGCTGCCCGCTTTGCCAGTTCAACCTGGACTGGGGGCAGGAAAAACTGGTTCCCCAAAATAACGGCCGGCCGAAAATACCGGTTTTGTACTTTACCCAGCTCCTGGGGGCAGCCCTGGAACTGCCCGCCGAAAAGCTCGGGTTCGGGCAGCATTACGTCGACCCCCGGCCGCTCTTATCGGTCGTCGGTCGTCAGATGTCGGACGTCAGAAGATAATGAGTTCTCCATGAGAACGTCCGTTCTCACCATTGATTGTGAAAATTGGGGCGCTAAGGCAGGGAGGCCCCCTAATTCCTGTTTTTAGAGGAGGAGAGTTTATGGCGGAAGAAAAGGAAATGGTAAGCATATACATTATGGGGAAACATTATCAAGTCCCTTATGGATTAACCATTATGAAAGCCATGGAATATGCCGGCTACCGCTTTATCCGGGGCTGCGGCTGCCGGGGCGGTTTTTGCGGCGCTTGCGGCACGGTTTACCGGAAGCCCGGCGATTTCCGGTTAAAAGTGGGGCTGGCCTGCCAGACCGTGGTCGAAGACGGGATGCACCTCACCCAAATCCCTTTCTATCCCGCCAATAAAGCGACCTATAACCTGGAAGAACTCACCCCCACCCTCTCCACCATCCTGCAGCATTACCCGGAAACGACGCGCTGCCTGGGTTGCAACGCCTGCACCAGAATTTGCCCGCAGGAACTGGAGGTCATGCATTATATTGCCGCCGCCCAGCGCGGGGATATTGAGAAACTGGCCAACATGTCCTTCGACTGCATTATGTGCGGGCTCTGCGCTTCCCGCTGCCCGGCGGAGATCGTCCAGTACAACGTGGCTATTCTGGGCCGCCGGCTATACGGAAGGCACATTGCACCGCCCGCCGCCCACCTGGCCAAACGCGTCGAGGAGATTAAGGCGGGCAAGTTTGATGATGAAATTGCCCGGCTGATGCAATTGGACAGGACGGAACTGCAAAAGTTGTACGATGCCCGCGATATTGAACCTTAGATAAGGAAGGTGGAAGAAATGTATACGCCGGAAATGCTGGAAGCAATTAAAATAGTGGAAAAAACCAGGGATAGGCGCCTGAAGGAAACTTTCCCGCGCTTGAAGCCGGAAGAAAAAGACCAGCTTTTGCGTTCTTTCCACCCGGATTACATGCCCAACGCCATGCGGCCGGTGAAGGTGGGTCCGAACAAAGGGGACAGGATGCCCCACGAGCACGTCGACCTCCTGGAAAGCCGCAGCATGCTGGATCCCGATACCTTCTCCCTGGACAAAATTGATTTCGATGTGGACGTGCTGGTGATCGGCGGCGGCGGCGCCGGCACCTCGGCGGCCCTGCTGGCCCAGGAAGCGGGGGCGAAGGTGCTGCTGGCCACGAAGCTGCGCCACGGCGACGCCAACACCATGATGGCCGAAGGGGGGATTCAGGCGGCCGACAAGGAAAACGACTCCCCGGCCATTCATTACCTGGACGTGATGGGGGGCGGCGGGTTTCACAACATTCCGGAGCTGGTGGCCGCCCTGGTGAAAGACGCCCCCCTTTGCATCCAGTGGCTGGAGAGCCTGGGGTGCATGTTCAGCAAATTTCCCGACGGAACGATGAATACCATCCACGGCGGCGGAACCTCCCGCAAGCGCATGCACTTCGCCCACGACTATTCCGGCGCCGAAATCATGCGCACGTTGCGGGACGAGGCGCGGAACCGGGGAATTCAGGTGATCGAATTTTCTCCCGCCGTGGAGTTGATTTTGGACGAGTCCGGCCAGTGCGCCGGGGCGGTGCTGTATAATCTGGAAACGGAGCAGTACCTGGTGGTGCGGGCGAAAACAGTGATCATCGCCACCGGCGGCTCCGGGCGCCTGCACATCGCCGGCTCACCCACCACGAACCACTACGGGGCGACCGCCGACGGGCTGGTGATGGCTTACCGGGCGGGCGCGAAGCTGATTTTCCTGGACGCCACCCAGTTCCACCCGACCGGGGTAGCCTTTCCCGAACAGATCGTTGGTCAACTGGTGACCGAAAAGGTGCGCGGGCTGGGCGCCCAGCTGGTCAACGCCGACGGTGAGCAATTTATTTATCCGCTGGAGACCAGGGACGCGGTTTCCTCGGCCATCATCCGGGAATGCCGGGAGCGCCGAAAGGGGATTACCACGCCCAGCGGCATGACCGGCGTCTGGCTCGACTCCCCGATGATTGAGATCATTCACGGCAAGGGCACCATCGAAAAAGAATTGCCCGCCATGTTCCGCCAGTACAAGCGTTTTGACATCAATATGGCGGAGCAGCCCATCCTGATTTATCCAACCCTGCACTATCAAAACGGGGGCATTTTAATCAACGACCGCGCCGAGACAGCGATCCCCAATCTCTACGTAGCCGGCGAAGCTTCCGGCGGGGTCCACGGCCGTAACCGCCTGATGGGCAACTCCCTTTTGGATATTATCGTTTTCGGCCGGCGGGCCGGGAAAAACGCGGCCGAAAGGGCAAAAAGCGTTCAGCTGGGAAAATTGTCTTTGGCGCACGTGAAACGCTTCCACGAAGAACTGCAAAAAGAAGGCCTCGGCCAAAAGGTAGCGCCGATTTTATTGCCCGATTACCGGGGGAAGGTCAGTTAGGGAAAGGCACAAAAGTATTAAGGCACAGAGGAAAAAGAGAAAGAGAGGCCGCGGACAGAAGGAAAAGGTGTAAATGGGCGTAGATAAGCGAGGAAAGTAGGAAAGCAGATCGAAATCATAAAACAGGAATCAAAGTAAGGGTGGTGAAGTTTCCGGTGAAGCTTTTTGAATATATGGGCAAGGAACTTTTTGCACAGTACGGCATCCGGGTGCCCCGGGGGAAAACGGCGGCTACGGCCGAAGAGGCCGCCCAGGCTGCTGCCGAAATCGGTGCTCCGGTGGTGATTAAATCCCAGGTTTTAACCGGCAAGCGCGGAAAAGGAGGGGGCATTAAGTTTGCCTCCAACCCAAAAGAAGCGCAAGAGCTTAGCGCGGCCATTTTGGGGATGACCGTCCAGGGGTACCGGGTAGAGAAGGTGCTGGTTGAAGAACAATTGCAAATCGACAAAGAGTTGTACGTTGCCATTACCATTGACGGCTCGGCCAAAAGGCCCGTGTTGATTGCTTCCGCCCAGGGCGGCATGGATATAGAAGAGGTTCCCGAAGATTTCATCGTGAAAGTGTACATCGATCCTTACCTGGGCGTCCAGCCCTACCTCGCCCGGGAGATTACCCGCCGCCTGGGTTTGAGCGGACCCCCGGCCAAAGAGATGCAGCGCCTGCTGCCCCTGCTTTATAAAATTTTCAAGGAAAAGGATGCCGAACTGGTCGAAATTAACCCACTGGTGATCAGCGGCGAGCAGCTCATCGCCGCCGATGCCAAAGTCACCATCGACGACGAAGCCCTCTACCGGCAAAAGGACCTGCCGCGCGTGGAGGAGCGCACTCCGCTGGAAAAAATGGCCCACGACGCCGGCTTATCCTACGTGCAGCTGGACGGCAACATTGCTGTAATGGCCAACGGGGCCGGCATCACCATGGGTACCCTGGACATCATTCAACACTACGGCGGCTCCCCGGCCAACTTTTTAGACGCCGGCGGAGGCACCGGGATGGAGGGTACGGCCAAAGCGCTGGAGATTCTTTTGGCCACCAACCCAAAAGTTATTTTAATTAACATTTTTGGCGGGATAACCCGCTGCGACGACGTGGCCAACGCCCTGGCGAAGGTGAAAAAGGAAAAGGGTATTTCCGTGCCGGTGGTCATTCGTCTGGTAGGAACCAATGAAGAAGAAGGAGTACGCATCCTAAAGGAAAACGGTTTTGAAGCCTACCGGAAAATGGAGGAAGCGGCTGCCAAAGCGGTAGAACTGGCCGGTTGAGAAGTGGGAAGTGAGAAGTTAGAGGTGAGATTCTCAATCTTTTGGCTTCTTTATATTTTTAGGAGGAGTTGTCCGTATACCGTTCTCATTATAGAGTAGGAAAGTGAGGGCTGGAATTTGTCCGGGCGAGCGACATATGCGCAGGGCTGGTAACGAAACACGGCGCAGGTGAGGCAAGCGAACCGGCAGCGCAAATGAGAAGTGGGATGTGAGAAGTTGGAGGTGGGAATTTTAGAATCTCACCTCTAACCTCTCGCCTCTCACCTCTCAATTACCTGGTTCTCGTCCTAAGGCAAGCTGATGTCTGGTCGACCCGGAGCATCGGAGCGAGCCGGACAATTCCAGCCCGATGGTAAGGAATGGTAGAACGCTATTTCGAAGGAGTTGAGGAAGCATGGCCATCATTATCGATGAAAACACCCACGTTCTGGTTCAGGGAATCACCGGCAACCAGGGTCTTTTCCACACCCGCCAGATGCTCGCCTACGGCACCAAAATTGTCGCCGGCGTGTCCCCGGGGAAGGGTGGCGCCAAAGCGGAAGGCGTACCTGTTTACGACAGTGTGAACGCGGCCCTGGAAGAACACCGTATTGATGCCTCGGTGCTTTTTATCCCCGCCGCTTTTGCCAAAGACGCTGCCTTTGAGGCCATCGATGCCGGCATCAAGGTGCTGGTGATCATTACCGAACATATTCCTGTACACGATGAGCTGGAGATTATGGCGCTGGCCCGCCAGCGCGGCACCACCGTCATCGGGCCGAATACCTTCGGAATCGTTTCCTCCGGGAAATGCAAGATCGGCATCCCGCCCAATCAATTTTTCGTGCCCGGCCACGTGGGCGTGGTTGCCCGCAGCGGCACCCTGACTTACGAAATAGTCGCCAACCTGACGGCTAACGGCCTCGGCCAGTCCACGGTAGTTGGCCTGGGCGGCGACCGGGTGGTCGGTCTTTCCTTTGTTGACGTGCTGGAAAAATTCGAGAAGGACCCGGAAACCAATTCGGTGGTGCTGGTCGGCGAGATCGGCGGAAACGCCGAAGAGGACGCGGCACGCTTTATCCGCAAAATGAAGAAGCCGGTCGTGGCCTACATTGCCGGCAAAAGCGCCCCGCCCGGCAAGCGCATGGGCCACGCCGGCGCCATTATCGAAAGGGGCAAGGGCACCTTCGCGGGAAAAGTGCAGGCGTTAACCGAGGCCGGGGCGGCAGTGGCCACGCTGCCCTTTGAAGTGCCCGGCTTGATAAAACAGGGATTAGGAATTAGGGGTTAGGAATTAGAGGAATTAGACCCCCATGCCGCTTTTTTCACGGCACCGACAGAGGGTGCCCGGCCCGCCGTTCGATTTGCCGGGAGTTCTTAAGCGACGGCAAACGAAC
>JBFMEJ010000084.1:0-6751 GCA_040753275.1 Bacillota bacterium | reverse complement strand
ACGGCATTTGGACCACCCGGTCCTTTTTATACCCGTTGGTAGCGGTGTTAATTAAATTATTAGCCAGGGTATCTATATGGGCCTGTTCCACGTCCATCCCCGCCCCGGCGGTATAAATCCCCCTCAGCATAATTCCAAAACCCCCTTTTCCCTAATTCCAATCCTTAATCCCCGATCCCTAACCCCTAATCCCTGTCCTTTACTTTTCCCGGTACAGCTCCTCCAGCTTTTTCCGCAATCTGCTTAACGCCCGGCCGTGCAGCTGGCAAACGCGCGATTCGGATACTTCCAGGACTTTCCCTATTTCTTTCAGGGTCAGGCCCTTCTGGTAATGCAGAGATAAAACAAGCCTGTCCTTGTCGTTTAAACTTTCAATTGCCTTCACCAGCAGTTGCCGGTCGTCCTCTTCGACCACCAGATCCAGGGGATCCGGACTGCTTTCATCCGGGATGGCATCCCCCAGGCGAACCGTTTCGCCGCCGGCCGTCGCCGCCATTTCGTCCAAGGAAACGGCGTAAATCCGCCGGGAGTGGGCTTCCAGCCGGCGCACTTCCGCCGCCTCCCAGCCCACTTCCCGGGCCACGGCCTCCTCGGTCACCACTCCTTCGCCGTGGTTTTCCAGCTTCTCCCGCGCCGCCCGGAGCGCCTGCAGTTTTTGCCAGATCGTCCGCGGGATCCAGTTTACCCGGCGCAGTTCGTCCAGCATGGCCCCCCGGATGCGCACGTAGGCGTAGCTTTCAAAATCCTTCCCCAGCGCCGGGTCAAACTTGTCGATGGCCTCTAAAAGGCCCAGGACGCCGCAGCTTTCTAAATCTTCCTGGTTGATTGCAGCGGGCAGCCGGACGGCCAGCCGTCCCGCCAAATACCTAACCAGCCAGAGGTAGGAAAGGATCAGTTGCTGTCTTAGCTCTTCGCTTTTGGACTTTTGGAACTCGCTCCAGAGTTGCGCGCTGGACACCCGTCATCACTTCCCGGGCGGTTTAAGGCCGCCAGTGACCCTGCTCGGCCATCCGGCTGAAAATAAAATTAACAATGTAATCCTGCTGGGTGCGGCTGATTCCCTGAAATTCAACCGCCACCTGGTAGGTCACCACGCCTTCCGTTTCGTAAGCCCACCGGCGGACCACTTTCCCGGCGGCAGTAATCTCCTTCAATCCTTTTTTCAGGGGCAAAGAAAACTTTAAATTCAATAAAATCCCTTCCGGCAGAATTTCGTCCACCGCCAGGCGCATCCCGCCCCCGCTTAAGTCAACACTCAAGGCTTTTTTATACCGCGGCCGGCGGTTTTTTTCCGGCGGCAGGGCGTAGAAGACTTCCAACGCCACCGGAAAACGCACGAAATTGCGCTGCTGAATGCGCTGGATGTTCTCCGGCGGCCCCAGGTGAAACAGCGGAATCTTGTCCACCGTTTTGCCTAAAACCGGGGAAGAGAAAACGTAGCTTGCCCCTTCCGCCGAAAACCGCACGTCCACCGCTTCGCCCGGGTAAAGCACCAGCGCGCTTTCCCCCTGGCGCGGCATCTCAATAAACAATTCACCATTCTCCCGGATGTCCTGAACGGTTGAAAAAAACCACTGCTTCTCCCCTTTGCGGGTGACCATAATTTTATGTCTGATTTTCAGTTCGGGCAGTAAAGGCAAGCAAAAACCCCCTACCGGAATAAATGGATTATTTTCTGCAGAAAGCCGCGAAAAGCTCCCCCCGGCGGGACGGCCTCCTTTCCGTTGACCAGGCGCTGCGCCAGCTCTTTGATCCGGGCGGCCGGCCCGCTGCCCGGCTCAAAGAGGACAAACGGCTGCTGCCGGCGCACCGCCCGGGAGACCGTGCGGTCCTCACAGATTGAGCCCAGGTGAACCAGTTCGATCTCTAAAAAGCGCTCCGCCACCGCCGCCATTCTTTTCGCGGCGGCCGCCGCTTCCCGTTCGTCGGCGGCGCGGTTCACCACCAGCATCACCTGCCGGTGAACTTTAAATTTGGCCAGGATTTTAATCAGGCTGTACGCGTCCGTCAGGGAGGTCGGTTCCGGGGTCAGGACGACAATCACTTCCTCCGCCGCCGCGACAAACCCCAGGACGTTCCGGGAAATTCCCGCCCCGGTGTCAATCAGGATAAAATCGGCATCGTCCAGCAAATCCAGCGCGGCAATAATTTTTTGCTGCTGCCGGGCGTCCAGATTGGCCAGTTCCAAAAATCCCGAACCGCCGGAAATAATTTGCACTCCTAAAGGCGCGGGCGTTAGAATTTCGCCGATTTCTTTCGTTCCGCAGACGCAATCGAACAGGGTATAATGCGGGGTAACCCCCATTAACACTTCCACGTTGGCCAGCCCCAGGTCGGCGTCCAGAATGATCACGCGCCGGCCCAGGCGCGCCAGCGCCAGTGAAAGGTTGACCACCAGGCTGGTTTTGCCGACGCCCCCTTTGCCGCTGGTGACTGCAATTACTCTGGCTCCCGGCCGGATCTGCTGATCAGAGGTTGATTTCAAAACCCCGCTCATGAACTTCCTGGGCTCCCTTAAGGAGAATCTCCGCCAGTTTCCGCGGGTCAACCGGCCAGAGATCGTCCGGAACGGCCAGCCCGCAGCCGGCGTAAACAACAGGCCGGGCGGTGTAACAAACCGCGTTCAGCAACGAACCGTAAGTTTCCGTTTCGTCCAGCCTGGTCAGAATCAGGCCGGTAAAATTCAGCCGGTTAAAATCGTCAATTACCTTGTAAAGATCCCTGTTTCTGGTCGGGCAGCTCAAAACCAGGAAAACCTCTTTGGGTTGCTCCAGGACGTCTAAAAACCCTTTTAACTCCAGCATCCGGGCGGCATTGTGCGAGGGGAGGCCTTCCGTGTCGATTAAAATCACGTCTTTGCCCGCCTGGCTGCGCACGGCCGCCGCCAGCTCCTCCGGCGCCGTCACCGCTTCTACGGGTACGTTGGCCGGCCGGGTGAGCATTTTCAGCTCTTCCACCGCCTGCAAACGCCCGCCGGTGACCACGCTGATCAGAGCCACCCGCTTTTGTTCCAGGGCGGCCATTCTGGTGGCCAGTTTAGCCACCGTGTACGTTTTCCCTACCCCGGTAGGTCCGGTGAAAAAGCAGAGGTTAGACTTTTGTTCTTTTCGATAAACGGGCGTAAGCCACGCGACGATTCTCGTTTTAATCAAGAGGCCCACGTATTCGTCGGGGTCGCAGGCGCCGGTATCCGGAGCTTCGGCGGGCAAGTCCCGAAGGAGCAGGTTAATCACCCGTTCCTCCACCTCCATCAGCCGCAGGCGTTTTTCCCAGTTTTCCAGATAATTCATTCCAAACTCCCTCTGTTTTAGAAGATTATTAAACTTCCCGGGATATTTTTCCGCTCCGGCCGGTAAAAATCGGCCGGAAAAAGAACCGAATTGTTTTTGTTCCGGGGAAGGCGCTTTGAACAGGGGGCTCCCGGTATCGTCCAGAGCCGCGGTAACCTCCAGCTGGCGCGGGTTGAAAAAATCCCGCAGGCCTTTGCGCGGCAGCGGATAACTGCTGATAATCACCGCGTCCGGGCCCAAATCCTCCCGGATTAACTGCATTGCCTCCTGCATTTCCCGGACAATGTACTTTTTAATTTTCATGTCTGCTCATTCACCGTCCCCACCACCTCAACTTCAATATTCGGCACAATCTCGTTCAAAGATAAGATCCCCAGGCCCGGAATGGAACGTTCCGTAAATCTTTTCAGGGGCAGCCGCACCCGCGGGGAACATAAAATAACTGCTTTTCCGGTGCGCTGGATCATTTTCTCGGCGGCCGCCTTGATCTTTTCCAGGATTTTCCGCGCCAGCCCGGGCTCCAGCACCGGGTAAGTTCCCAGCTGGGTCTGCTGGAGGGAGTCTGCGATTAGCTGTTCCAGTTTCGGATGCAAGGTAATCACCTCCAGTTTATTTTGGGGGCTTAAATAAAGCCGGCTGATTGTCCGGGCCAGGGCAGTCCGCACGTGTTCGGTGAGAAAATCGGGGTCTTTGGACATCCGGGCGCCGTCGGCCAGGGCTTCGCCAATGGTGACCAGATCGCGCAAAGGAATGCCTTCCTTTAACAAATTTTGCAGCACCTTTTGAATCTCCCCCAGGGACAACAGGTCGGGAGTCAGTTCCTCCACCACTGCCGGGTCCTTTTCCTTAACGGCCTCCAGCAGCTCCTTGACCTCCTGGCGACCCAATAGCACGTGGGCATTGGCCTTAATAAATTCAGTCAGGTGCGTAACCAACACAGTAGAAAGATCGACTACCGTCAGGCCGGACCTTTCCAGTCTTTCCTTTTCGCCGGCCGTCACCCACCAGGCCGGCAGGCCGAAAGTAGGCTCTTTGGTGGGAATTCCCGGTACGTCCTGCGCCTCTCCGGTGGGGTCCATGGCCAGGTAATAACCGGGCAGCAGTTCGCCGGAAGCGCTCTGTTCTCCGCGCAATTTGAAAACGTAACCGTTGGGGGGCAGGCCCAGGTTGTCCCTGATCCGGATGGGCCGCACGTAAATACCCAGTTCCAGTGCGCACTGCCGGCGCACCGCCGCCAGGCGGCCCAGCAGGTCCCCGCCCTGACTTTCATCGGTAAGGGGGATCAGGTTATAGCCGATCTCGATCTGGAGGGGATCCACCTGGAAATACATGGTTACATCTTCCGGCTGCTTGCTTTTTTCCTGCATCTGCTGCTTGACCAGGGCTTCCTGGCGGGAAAATTCGGAGCGCTGCCTGGCCCGGCTTAACTGATAGGCAACCAGGCCTGTCCCCGCGGCCAGCACGAAAAGAACAAAGTGGGGCATGGCCGGAATCAAGGCCAGCAGGAATAAAATTCCCGCCACCAGGTAAAGGATTTTGGGAAAGGCGGTAAACTGGCGGGACAGCTCCGTGCCGAAATTGGCGTCGGATGTAGCCCGCGTGACCAGGATGCCGGCGGCGGTAGAAATCAGCACGGCGGGAACTTGCGCCACCAGCCCGTCGCCGATGGTTAAAATGGTATAGGTCTGTACAGCTTCCGCCACCGGCATCCTCTTTTGCAAGACGCCGATGGCCAGGCCGCCGATGATGTTGACCAGCGTGATGATCACTCCGGCGATGGCGTCACCCCGCACGAACTTGCTGGCACCGTCCATGGCGCCGAAGAAGTCCGCCTCCCGCTGCAGGCGGCGCCTTTTTTCCCGGGCTTCCGGTTCGCTGATCAGCCCGGCGTTAAACTCGGCGTCGATGCTCATTTGCTTTCCGGGCATGGCGTCCAGGGTAAAACGGGCCGCCACTTCGGCCACCCGGCCGGCGCCGCTGGTGATGACCACAAACTGGATGACGGTGATGATGATAAAGACAATGAAACCGACAATGTAATTGCCGCCGACCACGACGTGCCCGAAGGCGTCGATCACCTTGCCGGCGTAGGCCTGGCCGAGGATCAGGCGGGTGGAGGAAATGTTCAGGGCCAGCCGGTAAAGGGTGGTCACCAGCAAAAGGGCCGGAAACACGGAAAACTGCAGCGGCTCGGTGGTAAACATGGTGATCAAAAGGATCACCAGGCCCAGGGTGATGCTGACGGAAAGCAGGACATCCAGCGCCTGCGGAGGCAAGGGGATGATGATCATAAGGATAATCCCCACGATCAGGCCGGCGATGGCCAGGTCGGTATTCGTGCGCAAGCGTTTGCGGAGTTGCGCCTGGATTGGGGATGGCATTGTCAGCAAGTGCCTCCTTAAAAAGCGATCAGTAATCGGGCTGGATTAGTCCGGCTCGCTCCGGATTAGACTGTTTGAGCTCAAATAACTTTTCTGCCCCTCAACTTATATACAAAGGCAAGGATCTCCGCCACGGCCTGGTACAGCGCCACCGGGATCTGCCGGCCGATTTCCACCTGGTGGTAAAGGACGCGGGCCACTTCCGGGTTGGCCACCACCGGGACGTTGTTTTCCACCGCAATTGTTTTGATTTGCCGGGCCAGGTCGCCCGCCCCCTTGGCGGTGACCACGGGGGCTTCCGTTTCCTTTTCTTCGTAACGGAGGGCTACGGCCAGGCGGACGGGGTTGGTCACCACCACCGTCGCCCGCGGCACTTCGGCGCGAATGAGGTTCATAGCAATCTGCCGCTGCCGGCGGCGCTGCCAGGATTTTACCAGCGGGTCGCCTTCCGTGTGCTTCAGCTCTTCCTTAACCTCCTGTTTGGTCATCCGCAGGCCCCGGAGATGCTCCCAGCGCTGGTAAAGAAGATCCCCCAGGGAAAGGGCCAGGTAGGCGCCGCCGGCCGCCGCCGCCACGTCCAAAAGGGCTTTGGCCACCGTCCCGAAGGCCGCCCCCGGCGCCCGGGTGAAAACCAGCAGCAGCACCGGCAAATGCGCTTTAACGACATAAAAACTTACCGCAGCTACCACGGCCACTTTAAAAATGCTTTTCACCAGTTCCACCAGGCTGCGCAGGCTGAAAATGCGCCTTAAACCGTTGACGGGGTTAAGCCTTTCGAGGGAAGGGTTAATAATGTCCGGGGCAAAGACAAAACCCGTCTGGAACAGGTGCGCGGCCAGGGACACCCCCGCCAAAAGCAAAAGAAAAGGCAAGAACATCCAGATCATCAACCACAGGGAATCAAAAAAGATCCCGATCAGGCCGTACTCGTTTACCGGAAAGTGCAGGCAATTGCTGAAATACCAGTTCAGCTGGCGCTCCCAGCCGGTCAGGGCGTTATGCAGCAGCAGGTAACTGAAAAGCACGGCCGCCATAAGCACAACCGCCGCCGAAAAATCGCGGCTTTTCGCCACCTGCCCC
>JBFMEJ010000083.1:0-6781 GCA_040753275.1 Bacillota bacterium | reverse complement strand
CATCCCCTCAAAATGGCAGAAGTTTTCCGCCGTGGGATCCAGGGTCACCACCAGGTCCGGCTGGATGTTTTCCTTTGCCAGGACCTTCCAGGCCGTACCCACGCACAGCAGCAATGCCCTGTCTCTGGCCTCGTGCAGCAGGTGCACGTTTCTGGCCAGGGAAGGGCCGGCGGCCACGATTACCGCCGGTCGCCCGGCGAAAGGCCCCTTTAAAGCGACAATGCCCGGATCGCGCACCACCAGGGGCAGATTGGCCATCAGGTTGTGCTGGATGTCCCTGTTTAACTCCCGACTGGTGTTTACCTCCACCAGCAGGAAGGATATGTAATCCCGCAGGCGGGCACGCATCCGGTCGTAAAATTCCGGGTCCAGGCCGACCGACGGGGGGTGTTCCACCAGCACCAGCCTTTTCCCCCGCAGGACATGCAGGGAGGAAAGGGCAAAAGATTTTATATCTTCTTCCGTATGCAGAACGACCAGCCGTTGCCACGGCAAGAAGCTGATCTTCTTCCTGGCAAGGACAACCAGTTCCGGGCTTTTCTCAATGACGGCCACCGGGGTGTTTTTGTCCACCCGCCGAAGGATTTCCCCCACGTGGTAGCCCAGACCCAGGCCCAGCACGGCCACTGCCCCGGCCCCGGCCAAGTCGTAGCTGTCCACTAGGCGCGCCGCTTCCCTTTCCGGGTCATAACCGCTGTGCAGAAGCACCTGCCGCCCGTCGGGATGGAGTGCCCGCACAATGGGCCGGCCGTTTTTGGCCCGGCACATGGCAAACTGCGTCATGTCACTCACCACTGCTCTAATGTCTTCCTTCGAAATGCCTTGCCAGGTCCTGCCGGCAACGGGCCAGGGCGGGCTCCAGCTCATACTCCAGCAGATCGGCCATGACCACCGTGTCCCGGGCCTCCAGGGCCTGCAGCATTTCCGGCAAGATATGCCCGAAGGGGTTGTTCGTGATCTCACCCCGGTTCACGGCCGGGACCGCGGACGGCGGCATCAGGGTCTTTACGGCAGTCAGGCCGCCCTGCACGTGATCCAGCGCTTCCAGCACTGCCGCCAGCTCTTGCATGGCCCGCCCCGTGGCGCCGGCCTGAAGGTAAGTGTAGACCTCCCGCACCGCCTCCTGGAGGGTGTCCAGAAGTTCCAGCAGGGGGCGCAGCACGGCGGACAGCTTCTCCAGCGCTGGAGCGGTCTCGATTTCCACCACCTGCACATCCTCCGCCGCCGGCTCCTGCAGACGGTCCGGACTGTGCTGCCGGCCGTCCACCTTTACGGAAGAAATCAGCAGGCCCTCCTTCCGCAGTTCGCCTGCCAGTTTCCTGAGCAGAACGTCCAGGGAAGCATATCCCATACTTTTTTCCACCAGTTTCCCGTCAATGTATATGCGCATGAACCGGTCCTTCCTTCCCAAAGAAAATAGAGGACAGGCCGGCCAGAGGCAGCCGGCCCGTCACTGCCGGGGAATGGATTAACCGAGCAGCTTGAGCACCGCCTGGGGCGCCATATTGGCCTGGGCCAGCATGGCGGTACCGGCCTGGATGAGGATCTGGTTCCGGGTAAAGTTCATCATTTCCTGAGCCATGTCCACGTCGCGGATGCGGGACTCGGCTGCCGAGAGGTTCTCTGAGGCCACGCCCAGGTTGGCGATGGTGTGCTCCAGCCGGTTCTGAACGGCACCAAGCTTGGAGCGTTCGATGGAAACGGTGTTGATGGCATTGTTGATGATTGTAATCGCCTTATTTGCCGCGGACTGGGTATTAACAAGGATTCCGGCAGCAACGTGAGCATCCGTTTTCACTTCGCCATTGCTCCCGGCTTCCGCGGCAGTGGATTTATCAACCTTTAAAGTTTCTGTCTCCGCTTCAGCTTTTTTAGTTCCATCTACTCCGCTTTCCAGACTGGCAGTAAAGGTAATACCCTCCGGCACGTTTGCAGCGTTATTAATGGCCGAAGCAACATCGTTGAGGGTGGCATAAATAGTAGTACCACTAGCGTTCGAACCAAGCTTAACTAACAAAGTAGTGCCACTCAATACGGCCGTCGTTGCACTGACCTTTGCTGCCGACAATATAATGGTATAACTCGATGGGAGCTCATTCCCAATTACATCCACCTGCACTGCTTTGACTCCAGCCGATGCAATTCCAACTCCCCCCACAGTACCCTTGTCGGAGGTTACGCCCAGACTTTTCGCGTCCATTGCGTTGATGGACAGTGAAATTTCCTGATCCTGGTTGGCGCCAATGTGGAATTGCTGGGTAGTAAATGCTCCGGCCAGGAGATTTTTAGTGTTGAATTCGGTAGTATTTGAAATACGGGAAATCTCGGATGCCAACTGGTTAAGCTCATCCTGGATTTTCTGTCTGTCCTCGTTGGTGGAGCTGTCGTTGGCCGCCTGAACCGCCAGCTGCCTCATGCGTTGCAGGATGCTGTGGGTCTCGTTCAGGGCGCCTTCAGCGGTCTGGATGAGAGAAATGCCGTCCTGGGCGTTGCGGATGGCCTGGTTCAAGCCCTGGATCTGGGCGCGCATTTTTTCCGAAATGGCCAACCCTGCAGCATCGTCGGCCGCCCGGTTGATGCGCAAACCGGAGGACAACTTTTCCAGCGACTTGGTCAAGGCGCTGTTTGTCTGGGATAACCCCCGCCAAGCATTTAAGGCGCTGATGTTGTGATTGATGATCATTTTTTCGCATTCCTCCTTTACTTTTGTGATTTAAATTCCTGTCGCGCGACACCGAGGCCAGCCAGCCCCGCACCGTCGGCCGCCGGTCAGCGAGCAACTGGCCTGCCTTCACTTCTTGAATTCGTCTTTTGGATAATATTTCTTTAGAGGGTAAAGACCATTTCGACGGATTTAACAGAAGTTTTTTCTCAAGCAGGAATTATTACGTATTTGCCGAAAGTAACCAACAATCAGGAACATTTTTTGATCTATTAAAACTTTTAAGGGGCAAACGAAGATGAAGGGTAAATGTCTGGTGACTGGTGCGGCTGGTTTTATCGGCTCTCACCTTGTTGAGGAACTGGTTGCACAGGGATACCGCGTGAGAGCATTTGTCCGGTATAATGCCCGGAACGACTGGGGTTGGCTGCAGGCGCTGCCCTGCCTGGGGGATGTGGAAGTTCACGCCGGTGACATCCGGGATTACGATAGCGTGAAAAATGCCATTCGGGGTGTTGATGTGATATTCCACCTGGCGGCGTTGATCGGCATTCCTTATTCATATCTTTCACCGCTGGCCTATATAAAAACCAACATCGAAGGGACCTATAACATTCTCCAGGCCGCCTGGGAGGAAGGGGTTTCCCGGGTAGTGCACACCTCCACGTCTGAAGTTTACGGTACGGCCCGGTATGTTCCCATCAACGAAGAACACCCTCTGCAGGCCCAATCCCCTTATGCGGCCACCAAAATTGCCGCCGACCAGCTGGCTTTGAGTTTTCATCGTTCCTTTGACCTGCAGGTGGTGGTGGTGAGACCCTTCAACACCTTTGGTCCCCGCCAGTCGGCCCGCGCCGTTATTCCCACCATAATCACTCAGGTTCTGGCCGGCAACCGGACCATCCGCCTGGGCAACCTCAGCCCTACCCGTGACTTCAATTATGTGCGCGATACTGTTTCGGGAATACTCGCCGTCGGCTTATCCGAAAGAACGGTAGGGCAGGTGGTGAATATCGGCAGTGGGAGAGAAACATCTATAAAGGATCTAGTTGAACAGATAGAAAATATTATGGAAAGGGAAATAAGCATCGAACAGGAAGATGCCCGGGTAAGGCCCGCCCCCAGTGAGGTTGACCGCCTGCTGTGCGACAACCGCCGGGCTTACGAGCTTGCCGGCTGGTCCCCCCGGTACACCCTGGAAGAGGGGTTGCGGGAAACTATCCAGTGGTTCAGGGAAAATCTTTACTTGTACAAGCCGGACCTTTACAATGTATGATAGGCAGGGGGAATTTTCGGTTGACCAGCATTTGCATCCCCTTAGATGCTCCAAACATTGGTGAGCTGGAAAAGCAGTATGTATTCCGCGCCCTGGAAAGCGGCTACGTTTCGTCCATAGGGCCTCTGGTTGGCGAATTTGAGGAGCGTTTTGCCAGGTATGTAGGCACCCGGTATGCCGTGGCCACGGTCAACGGCACGGCCGCCATTCACCTGGCCTTAAGGCTCCTGGGAATCGGCCCGGGAGACGAAGTTATTGTACCGGCACTGACTTTTATCGCCACTGCAAATCCGGTGGTATACGCGGGCGCGACTCCCGTGGTGGTGGACGTAGACCCCCTGACCTGGAATATCGATCCCGACGAGGTTGAAAGGGCGGTCACAGGCCGCACACGCGCCGTCATACCAGTTCATCTCTACGGCAACCCGCCGGACATGTCGCGGTTGATGGACATAGCCCGCAGGTACTGCTTATACGTTATTGAGGATGCAGCCGAAGCGCTTGGTGCAACATATAACGGGAAACATGTGGGGACATTTGGAGAGATAGGCATCTTCAGCTTCAACGGGAACAAAGTCATTACCACCGGGGGAGGCGGCATGCTGGTAACGAATGATCCCGACCTGGCTGTACGCGCGCGCCAGCTGATAAACCAGGGGCGGGCCTTCGATACCATGGAGTATGAACACTTTGAAATCGGCTATAATTTTCGACTGACCAACATCCAGGCGGCTTTGGGCCTGGCCCAAATGGAGCGCCTAGAACAATTCCTGAATGCAAAGCGCCGCAACGCGGCCCTTTACCGTGAACTCTTGCGGGACGTGCCCGGCCTGGAGTGGCAGCAAGAACTGCCGGAAGGACGAAGCAGTTGGTGGATGTTTTCTATTCTGGTTGATGACGGAGTATTTAAACGGGACAGGCACACTGTGGCAGAGGGGTTACGGGCGGCGGGTATTCAGACACGGCCCTTGTTTTTACCCCTTTCCCGGCAGCCGGCTTATGCAGGATATGACCTGAAAACATGTCCCGTGGCTGAATCCCTGCACAGGCGGGGGTTGAACCTGCCGAGCACGAGTTTTCTAACGGAAGAAGACATTCGGTATGTATGCCAGGTCCTGTTGGAAAGGTGAAACCATTTGGAAGAGCAACCAATAGTTCTTATCGGAGCGGGCGGACATGCGGCGGTGGTTGCCAGTATCATCGAGGCGATCGGCACTTTTTTTGTGGTAGGGTACACGGCTCCCGCTGCAGGTTCGGCTACTATTTCTTGCCGGTACAGTTACCTGGGGGATGACGGCGTTCTACCCGCCCTGATCAGACAGGGGGTCAGACTGGCCGCGCTTGGCGTGGGAGGGGCGGGGGATAACCGACCGCGGTGTGCATTGTATGAACGGATCCGCGTCATGGGGTTCGAGTTCCCGCCGCTTAAACACCCGGCGGCAGTCGTGGCCCCGGATGTGGTGCTTGGTGAAGGTTGTGTGCTGGCGCCGGGTACGGTGGTTAATGCGGGCACAAGGATCGGAATCAACGTCATCGTCAACTCGGGTGCCGTGGTCGAGCACGATTGCGTCATCGGCGATCACGTGCACATAGCGACGGGGGCGGTGCTTTGCGGCGGGGTTAGAATGGGCCGCCTGGCCCATATTGGTGCCGGTGTCGTGTTGATCCAGGGCGTAAACGTAGGGGAAGGAGCTCTGGTGGGCGCCGGGGCGGTGGTGCTGAAGGATATAGAACCCTGGACCGTGGTGGCAGGTAATCCTGCCGTGACTCTAAGACGGTTGAAATAATTTTCCCTTCGTCAATTTTGTTAATCAACCCTGGTTTGATATTAGTCGGAAACAATGAGAAGAGTAATGGCTTTTACAACAACAAGAGCTGAATTTGGCCTGCTTAAACCGATTCTGCGTCGGATTGAGGTTTCTCCATTACTCGATCTTGTATTGGTAATTGCAGGGGACCATATGAGTCCTTATAAAGGAGAGACAATCAAAGAAATAATTCCTGAGGGTTTTCGTACTGTTGAGCTACGAAGATGCTTTCCCGAATCGGACCTGCCGGTTGCAATTACAAGGTATGTTGCCAACGCTTGTGCCGAAATTGCTTCCGCAATTGATTACCTGACTCCCGATATATTACTGGTTTTGGGAGACCGGCACGAACTTCTGGCAGCGGCTACAGCAGCAGTAATTTCACGAATTCCTATTGCCCACATAGCCGGCGGCGAATCAACCGAAGGGGTAATCGATGAACAAGTGCGGCATGCACTTACAAAGATGGCCCACCTTCACTTTACCAGTACCTTCGAATATGCGTGCCGCATAAGGCGGATGGGAGAAGAAGCCTGGCGCATACATGTGGTCGGCGCGCCAGGTGTGGAAAATATCCTCCGGGGGGAATTGATGACTCCTGAAGAGATCGGGGCGCGGTTTGGGATTGATGTTACCCGGCCCACATTATTGGTTACTTATCACCCTGAAACCTTAACTGCCGACCATAATCTTACAGAACAGATAAATGCCCTTATCTCAGCATTAAGAGAATTTAAGGACTTCCAGCAGATTATCACTTACCCGGGGACAGAAGTGGGCTTTCAAAAAATTATTTCCGCCTGGGAGGTTTATGCGGCGGAGTTTCCCAACGTCAAGCTTTACAAAAGCCTGGGGTCGCGCGGTTACCTGGGGGTGATGAAGCATGCGGCGGCGGTGGTGGGCAATTCCTCCAGCGGCATCATTGAGGCGCCTTCATTTAGGGTCCCAACCATTAACATCGGTGACAGGCAAAAGGGGCGGATAAGGGCCGAAAGTGTAATTGACGTACCCTGCCGCAGGGAGGATATCCTGGCC
>JBFMEJ010000082.1:0-6783 GCA_040753275.1 Bacillota bacterium | reverse complement strand
ATTATCCGGTGCAGCTGATTTTTGCCGGCAAGGCCCACCCCGCCGACCGCGCCGGCCAGGAATTGATCAAGCAGATTTACGACCTTTCTAACGAAGAACCCTTTCGCGGGCGGATCGTTTTCCTGGAAGATTACGACATCAACCTGGCGCGCTACCTTTTGCAGGGGGTCGATCTCTGGTTGAACAACCCGCGCCAGCCGATGGAGGCCAGCGGCACCAGCGGCCAAAAGGCGGCGGTAAACGGCGTGATCAACTGCAGCATCCTCGACGGCTGGTGGCCGGAGGCGTATAACGGGGAAAACGGTTTTGCGTTCGGGGAAAACCGGCGCTACCCGGACGAGGAAACCCGGGACCGGGACGACGCCTGGTCCCTCTACGCCCTTTTCGAGGAAGTCATCCTGCCTCTCTATTACCAGCGCGACGGCGCCCGCAACCTGCCCGAAAAATGGGTGCAGCTGATGAAAAGGTCGCTGCAAACCATCCCTTATTATTTCAATACCGAGCGGATGGTCAAGGAATACACCGAGAGATTTTATCTTCCCGCGGTGGAAAGGGGCGGCCTGATTGCGGAAAATAATTTCGCCCTCGCCAGGGAAATCAAAGAATTCAAGGAAAGACTGACGGAAAACTGGGCCGCCGTCCGGATCGTTTCCGTGGAAACAGACGGGCGGAAAACAATGAAAATAGGGGATTTCCTCAACGTCCGGGCCGGCGTTATGCTCGGGCCCATCCGTCCGGAGGAAGTGGCCGTGGAAATTGTTTACGGTATGCCGGGCGACCAGGGCCTGGAGAAGATTTCCCGCGCTGCTATGTCCGTGGTGGGACAGATTGACCAGCAAACCTATCTATACAGCGAGAGCCTGATTATGCCGCAAGGGACGTTTGGGTATACCGTGCGGGTGCGCCCCGACCACCGCTTTTTCACGCACCCCTTTGAGCTGCCCCTGGTCACCTGGGCGGAAACATTTTAACCCCTAATTCAACCGGATCACTTCCGGTTTTATCCCGGCCTGCTCCAGTAGTGGCGGGTACATTTCAGGCCTGATTTCCGCCAGGGGTTTATCCAGGAGGGCCACGCAAATTGCTTCCCAGACGTTTGCGCCGAAGGAACGGCCGTTGATGGCCGGGGCGCTGGTTGCCAGCCAGCGGACGCCGCGGCACCGGAGGTCTTCCCGGTCTACCGGGGTAAGCGTGCTGCTGATTACTGTTTTGCCGTCCAGGCGCGGGGGCAGGTAGCGGTGCAGAAAGTGAAAATCTCCCGCCAGAATGTCGGCCCGCTGGTAGAATTCCGAAAATTTAGGGCGGATGTTATGCTGTCTTTTTCCTGTCGGATAAAGGATTCTGATGGGGACGTGCCGGAATAGGGGCAGTACGGCGCCGGCGACCAGGGAAAAAGCAGCCAGTGAGGAAAAGGGCGCGGCCAGCCCCAGGGCGAAAATGGCATCGCCGATAATCAGCCTGCAGCCCGCCGCTGCCAGCGCCTCGGCCAGGCCCCAGCGGTCCAGCGCCGAGCAGACCAGCGCCGTTTGGCCGGGCCGCGGCCATCCGAAGTGCTTTGCGAGGTAATCAATCATTGTTCTTTCCCAGGTGTCTTTGATGCCGAAGCCGTCCACCACCGGAGTGCGTTTCACCGCCGCGGCCAGCCGCAGGCCGTCGCGCAGGGCGAAACGTTTCGCGCCTGCCTTCAGGAAGATGTTTACTCCCCCCAGGGAAAGCACGTCCACCTGCCCATCGTATGTCTTCAGCAGTTCGATCGCCCGCCGGAGGTTTCCGTCGGTGCCGACCCGCTCGATCAGCAGACGCTTACCCAGCAGTTCCAGTTCCGCCCGGTGGTTTCTGGCGGAAGAGCCCAGGCTGACGCTGACTACCTTTTTTACCTTCGGAGGCATGCTTGCTTCTCCCTTGAAAATATCAGGCATAAAGTTTTCCAGGCACAAAGGTGTAAAGTAAATATTCCCGGTCGCCTATACCTTCAATATACCAAAAGTAATTGAAGATCGGCAAGGATGTGCTATAATATCCCGTAAAAAGATTCCGGATCTAAACGGAGAGGAGATCGTCTGGTGTCCAAAACATTTGACCATACGGCAGATTACCTTGTTTCCGACGAATTGCGGAACGCCGTAAACATTGCCATCGCCCTGAGACGGCCGCTTTTAATTAAAGGGGAGCCGGGCACGGGGAAAACGATGCTGGCCAAAGCCATTGCGGATTCCCTGGGGCTGCGCCTGATTATCTGGAACATTAAGTCCACCACCAAAGCCCAGGAGGGCCTGTACGTTTATGATACGGTGCAGCGTCTCTACGACAGCCAGTTCGGTGATCACGACGTGAGCGACATTAAGCAATACATAAAACTGGGCAAGCTGGGGGAAGCCTTCGTTTCCGACGAGCAGGTGGTCTTGTTGATTGACGAAATCGACAAGGCGGACCTCGAGTTTCCCAACGATTTGCTCTGGGAACTGGACATGATGAGTTTTTACATCCCGGAAACTAAAGAAACCATTCAGGCCAAACACCGCCCCATTGTGGTGATCACCAGCAACGCGGAAAAAGAATTGCCCGACGCCTTTTTAAGGCGCTGCATCTTTCATTACATTGCTTTTCCCGACGAGGAAATGATGGGCCGGATCGTCCGGGTGCACTATCCCGACCTGGAAAAGAATTTACTGGCGGAGGCCTTGAAGGCTTTTTACTGGGTGCGGAGCATCAGCGGCCTCCAGAAAAAGCCCAGCACCAGCGAACTGCTGGACTGGCTCCAGGCGCTGGTAGTCGGCGGCGTTCCCTACCAGCGCATCAGCGCCGAAATACCTTTTTTAGGCGTGCTTTTAAAGAAGAATCAGGATTTCGAGCTGGTTTTAAGACGCCTGCAGGCGGGCGGCGGGCAGAAAACGTCGCCGGCTTTGGGCGCCGCCCGCCGCGGATGGTAGCCGGCGGCGTCCAGATCGGGAACAGGCAAGGTGAACCAAAAAATGTTTACGGGATTCTTCTACGCTCTTCGGGAGGAAGGTGTACCAGTTTCTTTAACCGAGTGGATGACGCTGCTGGAAGCTCTGGATAAGGGGCTGGCGGGGGCCAGCCTGCACGGTTTTTACCGCCTGGCCCGGGCGGTGCTGGTGAAAAGCGAGGCTTATTACGATCGTTTCGACCTGGCCTTTGCCCGTTATTTTCAGGGGATCGAGACGCCTCCGGAGCTTGCCGAAAGGGTTCTGAAGTGGCTGGAGAAGGCCCTCCCTCCCTTGCAAATAGATCCGCAGCAACGCCAGCCCTTTGTTCCCTGGGATCTGGAGGAAATGCGCCGCGCCCTGGAGGAACGGCTGGCCAGACAAGACGGAGAGCATCACGGCGGTAGCTACTGGATCGGCACAGGCGGAACCTCTCCCTTCGGCCATTCGGGATACCACCCGGCCGGGCTGCGCATCGGCGGGGAGTCGGTCAACCGCTCCGCCGTAAAGGTGGCGGCCGAGCGCCGGTACCGTGACTTCCGTACCAACGAAACCCTTTCCACCCGGCAGTTTGAGCTTGCCCTGCGCAAATTGCGGGAACTCAGCCAGAACGTCGACGCCCCTCCGGACGAGCTGGACATCGACGCCACCATTGACGCCACCTGCCGGAAGGCCGGACGGCTGGAACTGGTCTGGGCAAGGCCGCGGAAAAATATTATCAAACTAATCTTAATGATGGACTCCGGCGGCTCCATGACCCCCCATTCCCGCCTGTGCGGACGGCTCTTCAACGCCGCCAGTAAAGTGAACCACTTTAAGGACGTCAGATTCTATTATTTTCATAATTGTATTTACCAGACCCTTTTTCTCGATCCTTTTTGCCGGGCGAACGCTTCCGTGCCTACGGAGGAAGTATTGCGCAATCTGGGTCCGGACTACCGCCTGATTATCGTCGGCGACGCCAGCATGGCACCCAGCGAACTGCTCATGGCGGGCGGCGCCATCGACTGGACGGCATACAACGAAGAGCCCGGCCTGGTCTGGCTGCAAAGATTGGCCGCGCACTTTCCTAACGCCGTTTGGCTGAACCCGCTCCCGAAAGCCTATTGGCCCACTACGGAGGGCCGGGACACCATCAGCATCATCGGTCAGGTTTTTCCCATGTTTGAACTCACGGTGGAAGGTCTGGAGCAAGCGGTCAAGGCGCTGAAAACGAAACGTTGAGATGAAGATGCAGGGGTATGGAGAGGAAGCAAGGGAGACAGGCACCCTTGGATGTGATTGTTGCCCAAAACCTGACCAAAGAGTACAATGGCTTTCGCGCTGTCCGGGGGATCAACTTCCGGGTCCGGGAAGGCGAATGTTTCGGCTTCCTGGGTCCCAACGGGGCAGGGAAAACGTCTACCGTCAGAATGATCTATTGTTTTTCCCCCGTTACCGCGGGACAGTTAACCGTCCTCGGAATGGACGTCCGCACGCAGGCAAGGGAGATCAAAAGGCGGCTGGGGGTGGTCCCCCAGGAAAACAACCTGGACCCGGATCTGAAGGTTTTGCAAAACATGCTGGTCTACGCCACTTTTTTTCGCCTCCCAGAGCGGCAAGCGCGGGCAACGGCCCTGGAACTGCTGGGTTTCTTCGGCCTTGCCGACAAGGCTGACGAAAAGGTAGACGTCCTGTCCGGGGGGATGAAGCGGCGACTGACCATCGCACGTGCCCTGATTAACAAACCCCGTGTGCTCATTCTGGACGAGCCCACTACCGGCCTGGACCCGCAGGCCCGGCACATGGTCTGGCAGCGCCTGCGCCGCCTGAAAGAGCAGGGAGTAACCCTGATTTTGACCACCCACTATATGGAAGAAGCCAGCCAGCTTTGCGATCGCCTGGTGGTGATGGATCAGGGGGCGATTCTCGAAGAAGGTGAACCCCGTCATTTGATCGCGAAGCATATCGGGACGGAAATTCTGGAGGTCGGCTTTGCCGTTGCCCGGGAAAAGGAAATTGTCCGGGAATTAAACGGGTTAATCAGGGGTCACCAGGTTGTGGGGGAGAACATTTTTTTATACCCGCACGACGGCCAGGAACTCCTCCGGGCGCTGCAAAAGATGCCTTTCCATTTCAGCCACCAGTTCCTGCGCCCGGCCACCCTCGAGGACGTCTTTCTCAAACTTACCGGGAAAAAACTGCATGATTAGGGTTTAGACCCCCATGCCGCTTTTTAGCGGCACCACCAGAGGATGAAAATTAGAGTGTTGTTTTTCAGGGCAAAGGTATAAAGGCACAAAGGCGCATAGGCACAAAGAAACAGGTGTGACCAGGGAATATTTTACTTTGCGCCTTTGTGCCTGGGAACTTTGTGCCTGGTATTTTCAGGGTAAAACTTTTAAGTCTTCGTGAGCATCTATTTTCAAAGGCAGTGACGAGAAGTGCTGAGAGATTTATTCCGGATCGACATTTCCCCCCTGGTCTGGCCGGTTTTCCGGCGCCATTTAATTGTTTTCAGCCGGAACTGGAAAGTCAATCTCACCTTTAACTTTTTCGAGCCGCTCCTTTACCTGGCAGCCCTGGGCCTCGGCCTGGGCGCCTACGTCTTGCCGATGGAAGGACTTCCCTACCTGCACTACCTGGCGCCGGGGCTGGTGGCTTCCTCCGCCATGTTTGCCACAACTTACGAATGTACCTACGGAACTTTTGTCCGCATGGAATTCCAAAAAAACTTCCACGCCATGGTGGCGACCCCGGTTACCATGGACGACGTGATTGCTGGCGAACTTCTTTACGGCACCTTTAAAAGCATGCTTTACGGCTCGGTCATTATCATCGTCGTTGCCGTCTTGGGCCTGGTCAGGTCCCCGTGGGCGCTGCTGGTGCCGCCGGTGCTGGCGGTTGCCGGTCTGCTCCTGGCGATTATTTCCATAACCTGGACGGGTCTGGTGCCGAACATCGACAATTTTAACTATTTCTTTTCGTTGATTATCACGCCTCTTTTCCTGTTCTCCGGGGTTTTCTTTCCGGTCTCCGGCCTCCCCGGGATCATCCAAAAGGCTGCCTGGTTCAGCCCGCTTTACCATATCGTTAACCTTACCCGCAGTCTTGTTTTGGGCCAGGTTGACCTTTCCCTGGCTGGGGAATTAATCTGGTTGCTCGCGGCAATTGCCCTGCTATTGCCCTTTCCCTTTTATTTAATGCGCAGGTTGATGATCAAATAGCGGTTTGCTAAAATACGAGAAGGATTTTTATCATTTCTGGAGAATTTTATGCAAAAAGTCCCGTCCAAAAGAAAAGAGGAGGTTAAAGAGAATAATGAAAAGGGTTTTGGTGGCCGTCGACGGTTCTGAAAATTCTTTGCGAGCGCTTGAATTTGCCCTGGATTTGCAGAAAATGTGCCGCGATTTGCAGCTTACCGCCCTTTATGTCGGTCCTTCCATTTACGGCATGTTTCCCGACTCCGGGTTGTCGTCCTGGATCCGGCAAAAGGATCTGGATCAGGAAATCGAAGAAAAAGCCCAAAAAATTTCGGAAAAAATTGACGAAATTGCCGGCCGGTATGGACTGTCCGTGGAGAAGGCAATCGCCCGCGGCGACGCCGGGGCGGCCATTTGCAAATTTGCGGAAGAAGGCGAGTATGACCTGGTTGTTGTCGGCACCCGCGGGTACGGGGAGGTCAAAAGCATTGTCATCGGCAGCGTCAGCCACAAGGTTTTGCATCTCTGCCAGTGCCCGGTGGTAGTGGTTAAATAAATAGGATGCATTTACATTTTTATTTATGCAGATAATTGTAAGCAGAAAAATAATCCGAACGCCAGATTTTTTGACCATTTTCTCATCACCATCTTTCTTC
>JBFMEJ010000081.1:0-6801 GCA_040753275.1 Bacillota bacterium | reverse complement strand
TACTGAAAACCAGGACAATTAAGATGAAACTGGTCCCGCACCGGGGGTGGAAGGTGGAATACTTCTGGACATTTTCCACGGTGAGGGCTTCCCTTGCTTCGTAGGCGTTGATTGCCTTGTGCTCGGCGCCGTGATACGCAAAAACCCTTTTGATGTCAGGCAGCCGGCCGATGGCCAGAACGTAACCAAGAAAAACGGCCAGGCGCAAAATTCCTTCCAGGACGTTTTGCGCCAGGCTGCCCTTGATGCCGGCAGCCGCGTAATGCGTAATTCCCGTCGGAATCACCACGAAAAGAAACACGGCAAGAGCGAGGGCCGCCAAAAGAGTCAAACCCATTTCCCAGCCTTTTATTTCCTCTTCTTCGCCCGCCGCCTGTTCGGCGGAATAAGTTAAAGCCTTCAGGCCGATGACGAGGGATTCCCCGAGCACCACCACACCGCGCAATAAAGGCCACTTCAAAAAAGGAGCCCTGTCCAGGACGGAATTCAACGGGTTTAAATCCAGGGCGATCGTCTGGTCGGAACGGCGCACAGCCACCGCCCAGGACTGCGGCCCCCTCATCATCACACCTTCGATCACGGCCTGCCCGCCGTAGTTCACATTACTCACCGGATCTTTCCTCCGCAGCTAAAAATCGGACCCGAAACTTACCCGTCCAAAGGTCGATTTGTTAACAGACACAGAGTCGGTCGTCGGTCGTCAGGCAGCAGTCGTCAGGGTTTAGGAAAGGAATTCGCATTTCTTTCCCATCGGTTTAAGTCTGAAGAATGGTTATTTTTGTTCGTTAAACTGGGTTATTGCTCCCGTTTCATCCCTTTATGCCTCTGTGCCTTTCTTGGTGCCTTTGTGCCTTTCTCCCTTTAAACAAACAGCAGAGCTTCCGCCCTGCTATTTGCCTACTTTAAGCCGTATTTTTTGCGGAAGCGCTCCGCCCGTCCGCGCGTTTCTACCGTTCGTTGCGAGCCGGTGTAGAAGGGGTGGCATTTTGAACAGATTTCCACCCGCAACTCCTTTTTGGTCGAACCAGTCTCGAAAGTTTCCCCGCAGACGCAAACCACTCTTGCCTTTTGATAGGGAGGATGGATACCCTTTTTCAAAAAGAATCACCTCTTTCCTTCAAACCGTTAAAATTATAGCATAAGCGGGTAGCGCACGCAAGAAATTTCTTGCCCCGCTCTACCCGGGGCCGGCAACGGCCACGCGGTTGCGGCCGGCGGCCTTGGCCCGGTACATCGCCTGATCCGCCCGTTGCAGCAGTTCGTTGACGCTGCCGGCGTGCCCGGGAAAACCGGCCACCCCCAGACTGACGGTCAGTTTTCCTCCGGGTTGCGTCTCACCGCCCAAAAAGGGATGCCCTTCCACCGCCCGGCGCAATTTTTCCGCCGCCGCCACGGCTCCCGGCAAGTTTGTCTGGGGCAGAATAACCACGAACTCTTCCCCGCCGTACCGCGCAACCTTATCAAAAGCACGCACGTTCAGGGTCAAAAGGCGGGCCAACTGCCGCAAAACCTCGTCCCCGGCCGGGTGGCCGTGGGTATCGTTATATTTTTTAAAATGATCCACGTCCAGCAAAATCAGCGCAAGAGGCGTCCCGTAGCGCTTCGCCCGCTCCATTTCCAGGCTGAGATCGCTCATCAGCTGCCGCCGGTTGCTCAAACCGGTGAGCGGATCTTTCCTGGCCTGTTCGGCCAGATTTTCAACCAGCTGCTTTTGCCGGAGCAGAAATCTGATTCTAATCAACAGCTCCTGCTGCGTCACGGGTTTGGTTAAAAAATCATGAGCGCCGCATTCCAAGGCTTTAATTTTTTCCTCCGGGCTCCGGCTGGAAGTAATAAAAACAACCGGCACGGAAGCGGTATGAGAAGATGCCTTGAGACGCCGGCACACTTCCAGGCCGTCCACTTTGGGAAGCATCAGGTCCAGCAAGATCAGGTCGGGCCTGGCACCCCGGACAAGCGCAAAAGCTTCCTCCCCGTCGGCCGCGGGGAGAACTTCAAAACCGTGTTCAGTTAATTGCCTGGTCAAGATGCTGCGCTGCACGGCACTGTCTTCCACCAGCAAAATTTTCGGCCTGCCTTCTTCCGGGGAAGGCCTGTGCTCCCCCTGCAGCCGCCGTTCCATTTCGATCATGTCGGCCAGCGCCGCCAATCGTTTATTCATTTCCAAAAAGTCTAAAGGTTTATAAAGAATTTCGTCTACCTGGTACTGGGCATCCGGGTCTAATTTGAGCTCCCTGGTAGCGACTAAAATTACCGGCAAGCGGGCGGATCTTTCCCGGAAGATCGACCAGTAATCGCCGCTGCCCGGGATTTGTGCATCCAACATAATGATCCCGGTGGCGTTTTGCTCAAGGAACCGGAACAAATCGTTAATCTTTTTCACGACCAGCAAACAAAACTGATTGTAATCCAGATGAAAGGCAACCGAACCGGCCGTCTCGGAATCAGCGGTGATTAACAATAAAAGAGTGCTTTCTTTTTCGTTCTCCATAATTCACCACCAGACAAAGTCGCAAAAAGAAAAAATAGGCCGGTGATTGCCGGGCAATCCCGTTTCCTTTGAGGATCAAACCGGGACGTAATTCATAATTAATTATGCGTTAAAAACCAAACCAGGTCAAGTTTTTATGCCTGCAGATTTTTTACGCGTACATTCTCTGCAAGCACAAAAGCGGGTCGTAGGGCACCCCGTTTAAGCGCACTTCCAGATGCAGGTGCGGTCCTGTGGAGCGGCCGGTATTGCCGACGCGCGCGATCAGCTGACCTTCCCTGACCCACTGCCCCTCCCGGACCAGGATGGCTGAAGCATGGCCGTACAAGGTCGTCAACCCGCCGCCGTGGTCGATAATTACCGTCAACCCGTAGGTGCCGCGGTTGCCGGCAAAAACGACCCGCCCGCTGCGCACGGCCCGGATGGGGTCGCCTTCTTCCGCGGCGATGTCCAAACCTTCGTGCGGCCGCCCGTCGCGCAGGCCAAAGCCGGAACTGATCCAGCCGATCACCGGCCAGGGCAGTTCATCAACCGGCAAACCAAGGGTGGGGTTCCAGGCCGGTAATGCGGCTCCCCGGCCGGCGACGGGAATAAGCAGGTTTTGACCGGCGAACAAAAGATCTTGATCAGGAAGGTGATTTACTTTCGCCAGTTCTTCCAGGGGCACCCCGTAGGTGCCGGCGATCCCGGTCAGCGTTTCCCCCGGCAGTACCTTGTGGCGGATTGTACCGCCGGGAATAACCAGCTCCCGGCCGGCCTCAATGTAATTCAGGTCGGCCAATTTATTGGCCGCAGCCAGCAAATCAATCTTCACCCCAAACCGGGAAGCGATGGAAAGCAGCGTATCCCCCGGCTGCACAAGATATACTTGCGGTTCGTGTCCGCCGACCGGAGGCAAATTGAAATAAGGCACATCTTCCCGGAGCAGCTCGTCCAGGCCGGCCCCGGCCGGAAGACTCCCCGTCCCGGAGAAAATTACCAGGGCAGTCAAAATGGCGATTACTAACTTCAATGTTTTTTTCATCGTTGTTTTTCTCATCGTTATCCCATCCCATAAAGCACTCAACCGTACTTGCCAAAGCACGGTTGAGGGCAGTCTGGTTTCGTTACTAATTATTGCCAGAGATGGGGGTAATTATACATTAGTCTGGTAATTACTCGGCGTAAAGTAATCCGGGAAGGCACCGAGGTATAGAGGCACAAAGTATAAATGGGGTTACCCGGAAGGACTCGCGTCCTCGTTAATTATAAAAGTAACTGCACCCGGAAAGCAATTCTCCCCCTTGACCCCTACCCTTAAAGTAGGGTTTCGCCCGCAGTTCGTTTGCCGTCGCTCCGATGCTGAGGGCCGCCCATTTTCGTTCTCTGTTGGTGCTACGAAATTGGCATGGAGGTCTGATCCCTAACCCCTAATCCCTGCCTTTACGTGCCGGCGGGGGAAAGTTCGCGCCGGACATCCGGCGGGCGGTCCGGGATGACTACCGGACCGGCCTTTTTTAAGGCGTTGCGGAACTGCAGCAGGATTTCTTCGTTGGATTTTGTTTTTTTCATCCGGTCAATGAGCATTTCCATTGCTTCCCAGGGCGCCATATTCACCGTAGCCTTCCGGAAATACCACATCCATTCCAGTTCTTCCTTGCTTAAGAGCATTTCTTCCTTGCGTGTACCGGAACGCTGCACGTCAATGGCGGGGAAGATGCGCCGCTCGGCCAGGCGCCGGTCGAGAATCAGTTCCATGTTGCCGGTGCCCTTAAATTCCTCGAAAATCACGTCGTCCATCCGGCTGCCCGTTTCGATCAGGGCGGTGGCCATAATGGTCAGGCTGCCGCCTTCTTCCACCTTGCGGGCGGCGCCGAAAAACCGCTTGGGCTTGTGCAGCGCCGCCGGGTCCATCCCACCGCTCAAGGTGCGCCCGCTGGGCGGAACGACCAGGTTATGCGCACGGGCCAGGCGGGTGATGCTGTCCAGCAAAATAACCACGTCCCGCTTATGCTCCACCAGGCGCTTGGCGCGTTCCAGAACCATTTCGGCCACCTTCACGTGGTTTTCCGGCGGCTCGTCAAAGGTGGAGCTGATCACTTCCCCTTTTACTGAACGCTCTATATCGGTAACTTCTTCCGGCCGTTCATCCACCAGCAGGACCAGCAGGTAAATCTCCGGGTGGTTGTGCGTAATGCTGTTGGCAATTTCCTTGAGCAGGGTAGTTTTGCCGGCTTTCGGGGGGGAAACGATTAAGCCCCGCTGGCCTTTTCCCACCGGTGCCAGCAGGTCGATAATCCGCGTGGAATAGTTTTGCGGGGTGGTTTCCAGCTTGATGCGCTCCTGGGGGTACAGGGGGGTCAGGCCGTCAAAATGCAGCCGCTCCGAGGCCTCTTCAGCGTTTATTCCGTTCACCTGTTCCACGCGCAAAAGGGCGAAATAGCGTTCATTTTCTTTCGGACCGCGCACCTGGCCGGCTACCAGGTCGCCGGTGCGTAAATCAAAGCGCCTGATTTGCGAGGAAGATACGTAAATATCGTCTTGGCTGGGGAGATACTGGAAAGGCCGCAAGAACCCGTAACCGTCGGGCAAAATGTCCAGCACCCCCTGGGCGTACATGAGGCCGGTTTTTTCGGTCTGCGCTTTCAAAATTTCGTAAATCAATTCCTTTTTCCGGAGCCGGTAATAACCCGAAATTTCTAATTCTTTGGCTATTTTATAAAGCTCCTGCAGGGTTTTGCCTTCTAAATCGGCATAGGTTGAAGCCAAGGATACCCCCCCTTTTTTTATCCTTCCCGGCCGGCGTAAGCTGGCCCTTAAGTCCTTTCAGCCGCCGGCAGCGCTTCCTAAACAACCGCAGAGGACACAAAGAACACAGAGAATACAGGTGCCGGGGACAAGTCAAGCCGGCCTTGGGTTCTTCATCCATCATTATTTTCCAGATTTTGCCGGCGGCAGCCAGGGAATTTAACGCGGAGGCCGGTGACGGGCCGTTCAAATGCTGTTCAGATCCAGGGACCGTTTTAACGTTCAGATCCAGGGAACATTTTTATAAAGAAGGTGTCAGTTTTTGAAGACAGGGACATTTTTCCGGGCGGTTGAATCCGGCAGGGAGCACATCTGTTCATCTGGCTATCTTCTACAATACCATGTTTATTGAAAATTAGCCAGAGACTTTCGTCCAATCTTCCAAAAATTTTTTAATCCCCAAATCGGTCAGGGGGTGAGCAAGCATCTGTTTTAAAACTTGATAAGGCACCGTGGCAATGTCCGCCCCTGCTTTGGCCGCCAGCAGCACGTGCAGCGGACGTCTGATGCTGGCGGCAATGACCTGGGTAGGAAAGTCGTAATTCCGGTAAATCTCCACGATGTCCACGACCAGTTCCATCCCGTCGTGGCCGATGTCGTCCAGGCGTCCGACAAAGGGGCTCACGAAGGCCGCTCCCGCCAGGGCGGCCAACAGCGCCTGGTTGGCCGAAAAAACCAGGGTTACATTGGATTTGATCTTTTTTTCAGAGAGAGCCTTGACCGCTTTCAATCCTTCCTCCGTCATGGGAATTTTAATGACCACGTTGGGGTGGATGGCGGCCAACCCTTCAGCTTCGGCAATCATCTCCGGAGCCGTGCTGCTGATTACTTCCGCGCTGATCGGCCCGTCCACAACGGCCGCAATTTCCCTGACGACCTGCCGGAAATCCCGGCCTTCCCGGGCAATCAGCGAGGGGTTGGTGGTTACGCCGCTGATGACTCCCAGGGCGTGGGCAGCTTTGATTTCTTCGATGTTTGCCGTGTCCAAAAAGAGTTTCATTTTTTTCCAGAAAAACCTCCTCAAAAATAAGTTAAGTGCCGGGCACTTTACTTATTTACCCCGCTTTACCTCCGCTGCCGAAGAGCCTGATTTTTTTCCGGACTACCTCCACGGCGGCTTCCCGGGCCGGGCTTAAGATTTTGCGGGGGTCGATTTCTCCGGGTTTTTCGGTCAGTGCCTGCCGGATGGCACCGAGAAAAGCCAGGCGGATATCGGTATCAATGTTTATTTTCTGCACACCCCGCGCAATTGCTTCCCGGATGGCGTCATCGGGCACGCCCGAGGAGCCGTGCAGGACAAGAGGCACCGGGACCAGCTCCCGGATTTTGCTTAACCTTTCAAAATCCAGCCGCGGTTCGCCGCGATAAACCCCGTGCGCAGTGCCCACCGCCACGGCCAGCGAATCCACACCCGTCTGTTCCACAAAAAAGCGCGCCTCTTCCGGATCTGTAAACAGAGCCTCCCGCTCGGCCACCGTAATCTCGTCTTCTGTACCGCTGATCCTGCCCAACTCGGCTTCCAC
>JBFMEJ010000080.1:0-6813 GCA_040753275.1 Bacillota bacterium | reverse complement strand
CGTCGATTTCGGCCCGGAACCCCGCCTCCAGCAGGCGCCCCAGTACCTCCCGGGCGTAAGGCAGGTGGCGGTCCGTGATGGGCAGCACCCGCACCTGCACGGGCGCCAGCCACAGCGGAAAAGCACCGGCGAAATGCTCCGTCAGGATGCCGATAAAGCGCTCGATGCTGCCGAAAATTACCCGGTGGATCATCACCGGCCGGTGCTTGGCGCCGTCTTCGCCGACGTAAGTGAGGTCGAACTTCTCGGGCAGCAAAAAATCCAGCTGGATGGTCCCGCATTGCCAGGTGCGGCCCAGGCAGTCCTCCAGGTGAAAGTCTATTTTGGGGCCGTAAAAGGCGCCGTCCCCCTCGTTAATTTTATATTCCATTCCCTTGTCCGCCAGGGCATCTTTGAGGGCGTTGGTGGCCAGCTCCCAGATCTCGTCGGAGCCCATGGCGTTTTCGGGCTTGGTGGAAAGCTCCACGCGGTAGTTAAACCCAAAGATTTTATAGAAATAATCCACCAGGTCAATGACCCCGATAATTTCCTCCTTCACCTGGGAAGGCAGCATGAAAATGTGGGCGTCGTCCTGGGTAAAGCAGCGCACCCGCAAAAGGCCGTGCAGGACGCCGGAAAGCTCGTGGCGGTGGACCAGGCCCAGTTCGGCTATCCGGATGGGCAGTTCCCGGTAGCTGTGCAGGCGGGTACGGTAAACCAGGATGCAGCCGGGGCAGTTCATTGGCTTGATGGCGTAATCCAGGCCGTCAATTTTGGTAAAGTACATGTTTTCCCGGTAGTGGTCCCAGTGGCCCGAGCGCTCCCACAGGGCCCGGTTTAAAATAACGGGCGTGCGGATTTCCTGGTAGCCGTGCCGGTGGTGCTCTTCCCGCCAGAACCGTTCCAGCTCGTTCCGGATGATCATCCCCTTCGGATGGAAAAAGGGGAATCCCGGCCCTTCTTCCTGAATACTGAACAAATCCAGCTCCGCCCCCAGGCGCCGGTGGTCGCGGCGTTTGGCTTCCTCCAGGCGGAACAGGTGCTCCTCGAGCTGCGCTTTCTTCGGGAAAGACGTGCCGTAAATCCGCTGCAGCATTTTATTTCTTTCGTCGCCGCGCCAGTAGGCCCCGGCCACGCCGGTCAGCTTGACCGCTTTCAGCCGGCCCGTGGAGGGAACGTGCGGCCCGGCGCAGAGGTCCGTAAATTCGCCTTGGGTGTAACAGGAAATTACGGCGTCTTCAGGAAGATCGTCAATCAATTCAACCTTGTAAATTTCCCCGGCTTCGGCAAACTTCCGCCGGGCCTCCTCCCGGCTTAACTCCTGCCGCCGGAAAGGATAGTCGGCCTTGACGATGGCTTCCATTTCCTGCTCGATCTTTTCCAGATCCTCGGCGGTAAACGGCCGGGGCGGGTCGAAGTCGTAATAAAAACCGTCCGCGATGGCCGGACCGATGGCCAGCTTCGTCCCCGGGAAAAGCCTTTGCACGGCCTGGGCCAGCACGTGCGCGGTACTGTGGCGGAAGGCCTGCCGGCCCTGCTCGTCGGCAAAGGTAAAGAACTGAACGGCGACGTCTTCCGTAAGCTCTTCCGCCAGGTCCGCCAGCCGGCCGTTAACCGCCGCGATTAAAGCTTCCTTCCCCAGGCGGGGACTGATGTCGGCAGCCACGCTGGAAAGCGGCGTATTTAAAGGATACTCCCGAACGGTACCGTCTTTGAGCGTAACTTTCACCATACCAAAAACTCCTTTATTATAGTAATTGGAACGCATGATTAATCTTTATTGATATTCGGAAAAATTCTCTCCCAAGAGTATATCTTAAAAAAATAAAAAATGTCAAACTAAACTAATGGTCCTTTCGGCAAGGTGGATAACCCTCCATTTATTTGCTAAAATTAGAGATAAAAAAGCGCTGATGTCTGGTCGACCCGGAGCATCGGAGCAAGCCGGACAATTCCAGCCCGATGGAATATTATGGTAGAACGCTAGGAGGTGAAGAAATGGCTGAAAGGGTGAAGATTTACGGCAAAGAGGGCTGACCGTACACTTCCTCCGCAAAGGAAGACCTGGCCCGGCGGAAAGTGCCCTATGATTACCACGACGTGAAAAAAGACCGGAACGCGCTGGAAGATATGCTCCAGCTGACCGGCGGCACGCGGAAAGTGCCGGTGATCGTGGAGGGCGGCGAGGTGAAAATCGGGTTCGGGGGTACCTGAGGAGTGTGAGCCGGCCGGCGGCCGGCAAAAGATTTGACCATGCTGCCTCCTCTTTTCGGGAGGCAGCTTTTCTTTTTCCTTGCTGGAGGAAATCCCCCGGCCGGCGGCGAAATTTATTTAGAAGATCTGGAAAGCAGGTGATTATCTTGGCGGACACCGGCCGGAAATTTACTTTCCGGGCGAACGAAATATCGCCCTTTATTGTCATGGACGTGCTGGAGAGGGCGCAGGAGATGGAAGCCCGGGGGGAGCAAGTCATCCACCTGGAGATCGGCGAGCCGGATTTCGACACCCCCGAACCGGTGAAGGAAGCGGCCAGGCGCGCCCTGGCGGACGGCGATACGCACTATACGGCCAGCCTGGGAAAACCCGCTTTAAGAGAAGAAATTGCGGCCCACTACTGGAACAAATACAAGGTGCGGGTTTCCCCCGATCAGATTATTGTCACCTCCGGCACCTCCCCTGCCATGCTCCTGATTTTTTCCGTGCTGCTCGAAAAGGGCGAGGAGGTCATTCTTCCCGACCCTCACTACGCGTGCTATCCCAATTTTATCCGCTACCTGGAAGGGCGGCCCGTTTTTGTGCCGGTGCGGGAAGAGGACGGGTTCAAGTACAGGGTGGAGGAAATTAAAAAAAGAATCACTTCGTTGACCAGGGCGGTAATGGTCAATTCCCCGGCCAACCCCACGGGCACCGTCTTTAACGCCGAAGAATTGAAAGCCCTGGCGAGCCTCGACCAATTGATTGTCTCTGACGAAATCTACCACGGGCTGATTTACGAAGGCGAAGAGCACACCATTTTGGAATTCACCGGCCGGGCCTTTGTCATCAACGGCTTTTCCAAGCTTTACGCCATGACCGGGTGGCGGCTGGGATACGTGATTGCCCCGCCGGAGTACATCCGTCCCATGCAGAAAATCCAGCAAAACCTTTTTATTTGCGCCCCTTCCTTTGTGCAGGCGGCCGGTATCGCCGCTTTAAGGGACTGCGCCGCCCAGGTGGCCGAAATGGTCCGGGTCTACGACCGGCGCCGCCGGTATCTGCTGGAAAGGCTGAAAAAAATGGGCATCGCCACCAGGGTGGACCCCACGGGCGCTTTTTACGCCCTGGCCAACGTTAAACAATATACCCGGGATTCTTACGCATTTGCTTTTGAGATTTTGGAAAAGGCAAAGGTGGCCGTCACCCCGGGAATCGATTTCGGCCCCAACGGCGAGGGGTACCTGCGCCTTTCTTACGCTAATTCCCTGGAAAATATCAAGGAAGGGCTCGACCGCCTGGAGCGTTTTTTGTTGAGCAAAAAAGAAAGAAAGCGGGCAGTGAACAAAAAGGGGCAGTGAATGTTGCCGGAGAATGTTCCTGGGGCAGATCTTCCCGCAAGTCCCGGGGCGTCCAACGGGCGCCCTATGTTTTTGGTTCTTCGTGAGCAGGCGGGTTGATTATTAAATCCAGCTTATTGGCGATCACCCGGAGGGAGTCGGCAAAACTTTTAAAAATAAAAATGAAGGGAATGGTCAGCGCCACTGTCCCGATAGCGACCGCCAGCCAGGCGGACCGGGCTTGATTCCTTTTAAACAATCTGGACACCTCCCTTTTTTCGATATGGTTTCCGGTTGAAAAGGCAAAAATTCGTTGAAGATAATGGCACAAAAGCCGGAAATTAATTGCGCCGCCAGTGCTTTTGCGACAGATTGTTTATGCTTCAGATCACATATACTAGTATTGCAAAAGGGAGGTGGGCGCCAGGTGCAGCCGTGGGTGGCCGTCGGCGCCATCAATAACGCCGGGCTGGTAAAGGAAAAACTGCAGCGCGAGTTAAGAATCCTGGCGGGGGAAGGCATCGAAGTAAAGATGGAAGAAAGCCCGACGGGGAAATTAACTTTTTTCTTCTGCCGCCTCACCGATTTTGCCGGTTGTCCCTACAAAAAAGAAGACGTCCCGGTGATCTTCAGGCAATATATTGCCAGTGCCCTTTCCGACTTAATCCTCGGCACCTGGGAGCAATTGCTGCTACAGCAAATTATCCGGGAGAACTATTATTATTTTGAACCTGCCGAGCAGGAAATTATTTATCGCCAGGCCCTGCAGCACATCAATAAGGGGAAAAACCAGGGTGCGGAAAGCCTTTGTCTTTTACGGCGGAAAAACAAAATATTAAAAAGGCTGCTGGAATTTTTGCGCAGCCACAATCAAATCGTGATTGAAGGATTTATCCGGTTCCGGCTCAAAGAATATACCAGGGACCTGGAAGAAGCCGTGGACAAGGCGGTAGACGACTATTTACTGGAAAAGGAATACCGCGAGTTTGTGCAGCTGCTTCAATACTTTGTGGAGATCCAAAAGCCGCGCCTCGAACTCGTCCACGTGGTGCTTTATCCGGGCGGGGTTTTTAAACTTTATAACGAACAAAAACAGCCGATTCGAAGCGACAGCCTGGAAGAGGTCTTTGATCACCTCGTTCCCGGTAAAATCAACTACGAAGACCTGCTGTTCAGCGTACTGGTTTCGCTGGCCCCCCGGCAGATCGTTTTTCACGGTCGCCAAAGCAAGGAAAAGCCGGTCTTGCTGAAAACGATTCAAAGTGTTTTTCAGGACCGGGTCCGGGAGTGTTTGGAATGCCCTTTGTGCAAAGAGGAAGGCGGGTGAAAATAGTTTGCTCTGGGCTTGGGTTGCGCTGCTGCCGGTGATCAGCGCCCTGATCGGCTGGTTAACGAATGTGCTCGCCGTGCGCCTGCTTTTCCGGCCTTACCAACCCGTCCGCCTGCCGCTGCTGGGTTACCGCCTCCAGGGCATGCTTCCGAAATACCGTCGCGAACTGGCCGCAAACGTCGGCCGCCTGATTGAAAACGAACTGCTTCCGGTCGATCACCTCCTCGCCCACCTGCGTTCGGAAGAAATGAAGAAGGAGTTAATCTACCTGACTGAGCTGGCTGTGCGGGCCAGGGCAATGGACAGGCTCCCCGCTTTTTTGCCCTCTTCCCTGAAAAGGACGTTGGGGGATCTGCTGGCCGAACAGGTGCACAAAGAGCTTCCTGCCCTGCTCGATGAGCTGCTGAAACGCTCCGGCCAGAAGCTGAAAGAAGAATTTCAACTTGGCCGCCTGGTTGAAGAAAGGCTGAATGAGTTTGAACTGCAAAAGCTGGAGGAGATTGTTCTTCAGGCGGCCGCACGGGAGTTGCGCCACATCGAAATCCTGGGCGGAGTAATTGGTTTCCTGATTGGCTTATTGCAGGCCGGCCTGTTGCTGTTCCTGAATTTTAATCACTTTTAACTGGTTTTCTAATGCCTCCTGGACTAAAATATAACCAGAGGTCTCAAGGGGGCGCCAGCCAGGCTGAGTTTGAGGCCGATCTTTAATTCCGGGGTGGCTGTTGTGCTTCGTAAATTTCTTTTCGTTGTACTCGTTTTGCTCTTTTCCGTTTTCTCCTGTCCGAAAGACCGCCCGGGAGTGCCCAAGAAAGAAGTTTTCCCGGCGCCCGAACCGCGCCAGGTCTCGATCACCATCGCGGCCATGGGCGATTTTCTGATGCATCTGCCGGTGGTTTACTCGGTTAAAGACCCGCTCACGGGCCGCTTTGAATTTGGCAAGATTTTTTTCCCGGTGAAGGAGCTGATTGCCGGGGCCGACTACAGCATCGCCAACCTGGAAACCCGGCTGGCGGGAGCCGCGGCTGGCTACTCCGGCTACCCCCGCTTTAACTGCCCCGCCGATCTGGCCGCGGAAATGCACGCGTGCGGACTGGATATGTTTCTCACCGCCAACAACCACAGCCTGGACAAAGGGGTGGAGGGAGTGATCGCCACCATCCGCAACCTCGCCGCCGCCGGGATGGACCACGTGGGTACATACGCCAGCGCAGAAGAAAGGGCGCAGCCTTTTCTCAAGGACATTAAAGGCGTCAAGGTGGGCATTTTGAATTATACCAGCTCCACCAACGGCTTGCCGGTGCCGAAGGACAAACCATACCTGGTTAACCTCATCGACCGTCCGGTAATGCTGGAAGAGATTAAAAAGATGCAGCAGGCCGGGGCGGACGTCATTATCGCGTGCCTTCATTTCGGTACCGAATACAGCCGTTCTCCCGGCAAGGAGCAACGGGACCTGGTTAATTTTCTTTTTCAATCCGGGGTTGACATTGTGCTGGGCAATCACCCCCACGTGGTGCAGCCCGTCCAGTTCCGCACGGTGACAGAAAACGGGGTGCCCAAAAAGAAATTCGTGGTCTACTCCCTGGGGAATTTCATTTCCAACCAGCGCTGGCGCTATTCCGACAGCGGTTTACTGGTTAACCTGAGAATTACCAAAAACCTGGATGACGGTGAAACTTTCCTGGAAGATGTGGAATTGATTCCGGTCTGGGTGGATACCTACCGGGCCCGGGGACGGTATAATTACCGGGTGCTTCCGGTTGACGAGGCCATTAAAAATTACGAAGAAGGGTCGGATCCGCTGCTGACCGCTGCGGATTACCAGCGGTTAAAACAGGTGGCCGAGGAACTGGGTCCCGATTTTTTGTTTCTCATGGAGGATGCTCTTGAGATTGCAAAACAATAAGCCATTTCAATTTTAGTTTTTCATTCTTACGATAGTTGTTTTTGCGAAAGGAGACAAAAGGAAAA
>JBFMEJ010000079.1:0-6822 GCA_040753275.1 Bacillota bacterium | reverse complement strand
GCACGGTGGAGTCCACGTGCCGGGCGATGCTGTAAACCAGGTCCTCTCTGGTGATGCCCATCAAGTCCTGCCGGACGTAGCGGACGTAATCCTCGACCGTGTTGTCCCCTTCCGCCTGCCCGATGTACTGGTTAATGGCGGAGAGGCCCATGGCCACGGCGCCGCTGCGGTCCATGGCCGCTTTGTCGACCAGGACGACTTTCAGGCCGTGTTTCTTGGCCCAGTAGGCGGCTTCCACGGCCGCGCCGCAGGCGGACATCCCGCCGCCGACGATCAAAAGATCAGTGCTGACTTCTACGGTTTCAAAATTCGCCATTTCCCTGACCTCCTTTTTTACTTCTTGATGGTGGGGACTTCGCAGCCCAGCGACCCCGGCTCGGTAAACAGGACGTAGCTCTTCAAGTCGTCGGTGCCGGTCTCAAACCCGCCGTCCGGCACAGCCGAACCTTCCGGCGTGGTCCGGGTGGGGAACTTAAAGCGCTTGATGGAACCGTCCCGGAACTTAATCGTCCACATAATGTTGTCGGAACCGCGCAAAGGCACGCAGCTGGCCCCCATCGGCACGAAGTCGGCGTAGCCGCGGACGTCCATCGCCTGTTGCGGGCAAATCTTCACGCAGCACTGGCACTCCCAGCACATCTCGGGCGCCCGGTTGTAGGCCTTCATTCTCTCTTTGTCCAGGACCATCAAGTCGTTGGGGCAAATGTACATGCAGGCCGTTTTATCCTGCCCCTTGCAGCCGTCGCATTTTTCCGCAATTACAAAACTGGGCATAAATCTAACCTCCTTAATAATTTTTAATCTTTCTCGTGAGACCTGAAAAGGTGTTCACAAACCTCCTCTCCCCTTGCTCACCCCTTTCTAAACTGTTTAGTCCTTAATAATCCTTCAGGAAATCTTCCATTACATCCAGACTGGCTTTTTCCACAACCTTGTCAAAGATTTTATCCTTAACTTCCCTGGGCAAAAGCTCAATGCTCCTGGTGGTTGCCGAGTCGTACTTGGCAGTGGGAAATACCTTTAAAACTTTATCCTTTTGTTCTTCGGTGCAGGGCACCTTCAGCACCTTTAAACCGGCCAGCTGCTCCTCGGCCATGTCGGCCAGGCCGACTTTTTGCAGCTTGGCCAGCCTTTCTTCGTTGATCCAGATGTTGATGACAATACTCATTGGGCCACCTCCTAACCCTTCAGTTCTGGCAAGGTAAAAACGGGGTTCCGCTCCTGCAGGTACTTGTCGTTCACGAAAGCGGAGCCGAAACCGTACTTCTCGGCACATTCCATAATGAGATCGAAGACCTCCGGCCGGAAGATCAGGCGAGGCGGCTTGACTCCGTCTTGAATGATGCTTCTGATCAACGTGCCGCTGAAGTTCTGGCTCTGGGCCTTATGGCCGCACAGCCCCGAATAGGTCACCTCGGCGCAAACAGGGCAGTACCACCAGGCGAGTACGCGCACCGGCTTGATCCGCAGGTCGCTTTCCGGAATCTGGTCGAAGATCCGGTGGGCGTCGTACGGATCGTAGTACGTGCCGACGCCGGCGTGGTCCCGGCCGAACATGTGGTGCGTCAGGCCCAGGTTCGTCCTCAAGATGGCGTGGAAGACGGCCTCTTTCGGCCCGGCGTAGCGCATGTCCCAAAGGGTGATCGAAGTCAGGTGGACGTCTTCCCGGAAATAGCCGGCTTTGCGCAGCACGTCGTGGCATAAAACGATGGCTTCGTCGATGTAGTCGCCCTTTCTTTTTTCACCGATAATCGCATTCACGAGCACGCCCGTAAGGGTTTTTTCCACCGGCAGTTCCCCGTGGGCCTGCAGCCAGGAACCCTTCATCAGCCATTCGTGCCCGGTGTGCGGCACATTTCTGGTCTGGTGGGCAACAATCCGCTGCCAGCCTTTTTCGGCGAATTTTTGCCGGAGTTGCCTGGGGGTAAAGAAGAATTCGTCAAACGGAGGGTTGATTTTGGGCGGATTAACCAGGGTGACCTTCCCGCCGAGGAACTTATCCTTGTACCTGTACGTCCTGGCCACTCCCGGGTGCTTTTCTTCAGCGGTGCCGTATACCTTCTGGGCCATTTCCTGTTTGTCGTAGGTAAAGATTTCCTCGACTTCCAGGATGGCCATCGGCTTGTCCTGGTAGGTTAAGAGGACCTTATCTCCTTCTTTAATTCCCTTTTCGTTGATTTCCTGATCCGACAGATCGAAAACGATCGGGATGGGCCAGAGTACGCCGTTGGCAAGGCGCATCTCCTTACAGACCCGGTCCACGTCTGCTTTGGTCATAAAACCTTCCAGGGGGGTGAAAAACCCGTACGCGATATCGACAATCTCTCTGGCGATCTGGCCGCGGATGGGCACCGGGGTAAGGCCTTTGATTGCCCGGACCGCCTCTTCCGGCGCCATTACTCTTTCGACAAGCTCTTTGCCGCCATGGCCGATATTACTCATCTCTCTTCTCCCTTCCCTTTTCTAAAAAAGTGTACTTTTTGGATCCGGGTGCCGTGCCTGATTATTTCGCACTGCCTGAAGCGGGCTTCACCTCCCTTGAAAAACAGGAATTAGGGAATAGGAATCAGGGGTAAATACTCTTGTTGTATTTTCATTACGAAAAAAACTTAACTGGTCTTTTGGGAAAAGAATGTCGTCTACTTGCTATTTTTCCTGTCATGTTCCGGATAGAATAAGGCAGACGAACCTTTTTGCCCACTTTTACGCATACCTATCCTCTGCCGGCGATGCGCCTTACCCCGGGCCTCGCCAATCTTTTTCTCAATCTTTTTCTATAAGTACTTTTCGACACAAAAACGAAACTTCCTTCTTTTTTGGGTAATAAAATTAAGAATTTCTTTTTACATTAAATGACAAACTTCTTGCGATTACAGTGTTGATGCGTTATTGAGGAATGGAAAGAGGCGCGCATAATTGAGAAGAGAGTCAGCTTGTGATGGTGAAGGCTATCACTAACTATTCTATTAATAAACGGGCTAAAAATTCCAGCCGTTGAACACAGTCTTAGTATACCATAAAACGGTGAGCCTGACAAGCATTTTTTTAAGGATTTCCATTTAAATCGCCCATTTCGCGGTGGACATTTTTTTGCCCGCTTTAACTTTCACTTGATCCGCTTGATCCGTTCTGTCATTATCTCCGTTTTGTTTTCGATCACTTCCGTACCGTTCGTTCGGACCGTATCGTTCGTCCGGAGGCCGCTTTTTCTCCGGAAAACGGCTCTGGAAAGGAGGTTGGATTTCATCCAGCCCGTTTTGCGCATTTTCCCCGGCATTTTCTTTGGGCAGTTCCTTTTGCCCGCCTCTTTCCGGCCCTTTCTTGCCCGCTTCCTTTTCTTCTTTCTCCGGCGCCCCTTTGGGGAACTCTTTGCCCGGGCCGGTCAACTCGCGGGTTTTAAAATGCTCCTTTTCTTCCCGAACAGCGGCGTTCTTTTGCGGAAGCCCGGCGGCGCCCCCTGGCACCGGCAGCCCTCTTTTTTCCGGGCCGCGCAAACGCTGAAGGTATTTTCCGGTGGACAATCCGGCTTCCCGGGCCTGCCGGCGCACCTCGGCCGGCGCTTCTTCCACCGCTACTTCCGCTCTCACCCCGGACCTGTTTAAAGTCCCCTGAATACACCGGGATATTTGCTGCCGGTCGAGGATCGCCCGGCTCTGCTCCTTCACCACCGTAACAGTAGTTAAAATTACATTTTCCCCGGCGGGATTAAGATACTGCCCGGAAACCGCTTCGGTAAGGACCGCCGTAATGGCTTCGTCCAGGGGCAAACCCCGCAAAGCCACCTTTTGCAACAAAGCCCGGCCTTCCGCGTCCAGCCCGCTGGCCTCACAAACCTGCAGGCGCCGGTTGACGCCCAGTTCGACACTGGGGTTTATATCCAGGCCAACGTAGGCAACCGCCTCGTTAGACCAGCCGTAATAAAGAAAGCCGGCCCACAGCAAAATGAACACGCTGGCGGCGGCCAAAAGCGGTTTCCACCAGACTGCCGCCGCTGTTTTGGCTACAATTTCCTCCCCCAGCCGCACTTCCCGGGAAGGCCGCGGCACCTCCCGGAACTCCCCGGAGCGGGTAAGGACAACGCACGTTTTTTCTTTGAGCTCCACAACCATGCCGGTAATTTGCTTCACTTTTTTTCCTCCTCCCCCGCCACCGGCCGCAGATAGCTGCAGAGATAAAGAAAGTCTGCACAGTGGTGCCAGATTAAAGCCACGGCAATAATATATTTGCGCCCCCGCTCCAGCGTTTTGGGATTTACGCCGGTCAATTCCGCCAGTTCCCGGACGGGCAGCTTTTTGGTGCGCACCAAACTGCTCATCAAATCCCGGCGGGCGGATAAATACCCGGCGACGCTCAAAAGAACCCGGCGGGTATCGGCATGCTTCGGGGAGCACTTCACCAAATCCGCAAAACTGATCCCGTAACTATTCAGTAAACTGTTGAATTCTTTGATTTCCTCTTCCCTTTCCAGGGCCGCCTCCCGGACCCAGTGCTCCTCCCGGGCCCGGGAAGCGTCCAGGGCGGCCGCCGTTTCCTCGCTGTCCAGCAAAAGGGGGACGCGGGCTTCCCGGCGCAAGTAGTCGGTGAGGCGGCTTTTCACAAGCAGGCGGGCATAGGCCAAAAAAGGCACCTGCCGTTCTTCCCGGTACCGGTCGATGGCTTCGTTGACCGCCAGGTAGGCGATACTTAACTCGTCATCCCGGCCCCATTCCAGTCTCCGCCGGCAAAGGTGCGAAGCCGTCTGCAGGACAAACTGGCGCAGGTCTTCTAAAAGCTTTTCGCGGGCGTCCGGATCCCCCGAACGGGCTTTTTTCAGCTCCTTTTCGAGGTTTTCGAAGGGAAGCATTACCTTGCTCCTTTTAAGCCCTTAAAAGATCACCTTCCCATTAGAAACAGGGAGTCGGGGTTCGGGATTAGGGGTTAGGGGGTGAGTGAATATTGTTTGTTATATTGTTATTACGCAGGGAAGGGATTTTTTTAAGGGGTGCTATTTTTTGTTTCGCCCGGGGCATTGTACGCAGGACGGGCGGAAGCGATCGTTTGTTCCGTGCCATTTGATGCACAAAGAACACACCTGGCAGTCTTCCCCGGCGGACTGGCAGGGTTCCGGGTGGATCAACACCTGCACGCCGGCCAGTTCCTTTTCCAGAGATTTTTCGATCCGCTCGCAAAGGTCGTGAACGAGGCTGATGGGGCGCCCCCGGGGAACAACCAGGTGCAGGTCCACGTGCCTTTCGGCGCCTGCCCGGCGGGTGCGCAAATTGTGGAAATCGACGAATTCACCGGCGTAACCGGTGAGCACCTCGCGGATGATCTTCTCTTCCGTTTCCGGCAGGCGCACGTCCAGCATGCTCCCCACCGATTCCCGCAAAAGATCGACGGCCGCCTTGAAAATCAACAAAGTAACGCCCAGAGCGAGAAGGGGGTCGAGGATCGTCAAACCAGTCAGGCGAATGGCCAGCAGGCCGGCGAAAACGCCCGCGGAGGTATAGACGTCCGTCCGCAGGTGCCAGGCGTCCGCAGCCAGCGCCGGGGAGTCAGTTTTTTTGGCCGTCCGCATTAAAATAGCGGAAACCGCAAGGTTAACCGCCGCCGAAACGCCCATCACCGCCGCCCCCAGGCCCAGGGAATGGATTTCGCTTTCTCCCCGCAGCTTGGGAAGGGCCTGCAGAATAATTAAGACGCCGGCACCGATAATCAGCAGGGCTTCGATGATGGCGGCCAGGTTTTCAAACTTGCCGTGGCCGTAGTGATGCATTTCGTCCGCCGGCCGGCCGGCAATCCAGACGGCGGCGTAGGCAATGATCGCCGCCAGGAGATCCAGGCCCGAATGAACCGCCTCGGAAACTACGCTGATCGAATTCATGGCCAGGCCTACCGTCAGCTTGCCTGCCGTCAGCACGGCGCCGGCAATAATCGACAGGCGGGCCACCCGCAACTTGGCCTTCTGCAAAGAATCCAGCCTCCAGAGTGGTCGTTGGTGGTCAGTGGTTGGTGGTTGGGAGACTTAAATTAGTGCCCAGTATTTTGTTTATAACATAAGGGGCCTGTCCGGGGCAAGGAGAAGATAAGAAGCCCCTGCCGGGCAAGCAGGGGCTTCGCTGTTGTGTTGCGGGTGCCTTTCTTTCCTATATTTTCAACGCCCCGCGCACCAGCGCCATGGTGGCGGCCGCTTCGGAGCGAGCCTTGCGGGCGCCTTCGGCAATTACTTCGGCCACGTAGCGTTCCGTGATTTTTTCCCTTCTTTCCCGCACCGGAGCCAGCAGCGCGTCAATTTTTTCGGCCAGGGCGCGCTTGCAGGCCACGCAGCCGACGCGCCCTGCCCGGCAGTCTTCTTCAATGGCGGCGATCCTGTCCGCGCTGTAGTAGTCGTGGTACTTGTGCACCACGCATACCTCGGGGTGGCCGGGATCGCTTTTGCGGATGCGCGCCGGGTCGGTAATCATGGCGTTTACCCGTTCTTTGATCTCTTCAAAAGAAGCCGTCAGAGAAATGTCGTTGGCGTAGCTTTTGCTCATCTTCCGGCCGTCCACCCCAGGCAGCATAGCCACCCGCGCCAGTTCGGCCCGGGGCTCCGGAAAGATCTTTGTGTACAGGTGGTTGAAGCGGCGGGCGACCTCCCGGCACAGTTCCAGATGGGGCAACTGATCTTCCCCTACCGGAACGGCGTCGGCCCGGTACATGAGGATGTCCGCCGCCTGCAAAAGAGGGTAGCCGAGAAACCCGTAGGTCATGATGTCTTTGCCCTGCTCTTTAAATTGTTGGACCTGATCTTTATAGGTAGGTACCCTTTCCAGCCAGGAAAGCGGCGTAAACATGGAAACA
>JBFMEJ010000078.1:0-6881 GCA_040753275.1 Bacillota bacterium | reverse complement strand
GGAGGCCGGAATAAAAGAGGCTTAAAGCCAAGTGAAGGTAAAATAACGCCCCGTTCTTCCTGACCCTTCTCTTTCCCCTGCTCTCACCTTCTCGAGTGGTTACGTGAAAAGTAGGCGGCGAGAAACGCCGCTTGTGGATACTGGACAACGGGTGAAAGCCTGGTACTGCATTTTGAGTAATATACGCCGGGTCGGCATCGACAAGCTTCCAGCATCGGTACGTCAGTGCCGGAGCGATATTACCCTGGAGGGGCATATTAAGCCTTTCCAGGTTTAACGGAGGGGTTATCTATAACGAGGGTTTCCAAGAGGAGTACAACCTGTTACTTTGTTACCCTGACTTTTGCGGATAAGAGCCTGACCGTAACCGAAGTGGTTAAACTGGCTAAAAGGCTCACTAGCGCTATGAGAGATAAAGGCCGGCGGGAAGGCTGGAAGTATTCCCTTGAGCTCAGTTTCTGCAACATAGACATGCGCAGCGGCGAGCAAAACCACCTGCATATCCATATTATCGTCACCGGCAACCCGGGTTGCACCATAGCAAAGTGGATGAAGATTTACTGGGAGTCGAGAAACGGCCACGCTCGCTTCAAGAAGAGCCGCACTGCTGCCGACCTGGAGAGGTTGAAAAAGTACATAAACGAACAGTCCTTTGGCCGACCTTGGCGGCAAAACCTGGGTGACCCCGGGGTGCCAGATTTCATGCAACCAGAAAGTTGCCATGTCCCTTCCGCCGGCGAGGATGAAGGGACAGGCGCCACCGGTCAATACGTACTTGATTCTAATGCCAAGGCTGGTTATCAGCTAATCCCTAGGCACTATCCTAAACCTGAGGTTGATCAAGTCTGCGGGGTCGCCGACGGCATGGATAGTCGCTCCGGGCAGGTTGTGCCTGAAGGAAGTTGCCCGGCCCAAGGGACCACCCCCGGCTGTTATCCTATAGATCACGGCGACATGCCGGCCTGGCAGTTGGGTGCCGTTGCGACCCGCACTGGCTCACCCCTGGACTTAACTTGCCTTCCCGGCACCAGCTTTGCGGGTGCAGTGTCTACGCCCGTTGGTTTGCCGGAAGGTGGAGGCTCTCCGGCCGTTGCGCCCGGGCGGGGCCTCCCTGGGCCGCCGTGTACCCTCTGCCAAAACCGGAGTCGTTGCCCAAACCCGCGCGACCGGCCCCGACCCGCGGTTCCAGCCCGCGCATATCCGGCGGCCGAATTTGCCTGGATGTAAATCCCTCCCTGTATCTCCTGGGAGCGTCCCACTAAGTGGTTAAATGGACGGAGTCTCCGGACGCGCCCGGACAACGGCGGTCCCCGCCGGGCGGTAAACCCCCGCCCGGGGTAATTAGGTACATCCCCCTGTCCTTCGGCCATTCTCTCCTCATCAACAAACCTGAGCTATCCAGGAGTGATTTAATGGAGCTTAACGTATCACAGTTGAGGCCGCACCCCTTAAACGAGCGAATCTACGGCACCGAACCGCTGGACGATCTGCTGGAAAGCATTAAAAAGCACGGGATCATTGAACCCCTTGTGGTGAAACTGGACGGCACCATCATCTCGGGCCACCGGCGCTGGCGCGCGGCCCAGGCCCTCGGAATGACAGCGCTCCCCTGCCGGTTTGTTTCCTACGAAGATTGCCTGGCGGAAAAAGAGGCAATCGTCGAATTCAACCGGCAGCGGGTGAAGACCTTCAGCCAGAAAATGGCCGAGGCGGAAGTGCTCAAGGAGATTGAATCGGAGAGGGCGAGGCGGCGCATGTCCATCGCCGCCCAGGCCCAAAAGCAGGGTGGGGAAACATTTCCACACCCTGATGAGGCCGGCAGAACCCGCGACAGGGTGGCCAGTTTCGTGGGGTTGGGTTCCGGTCGTAACTACTCTAAAGCGGAGAAGGTATGGACAGCGGCAAAACAAGGCGACGAAACCGCTAAAATGCTGGTAGAGAAGCTGGACAAAGGGGAGACCACAATAAACGCCGCCTACAACCATATCTCGCTTGCGCTAAAGAAAGAGCAGGCAGCCGCTGCCCCGGAAAGAACGGAAGCACCCGCCGGTGTCTACGATGTCATCGTCGTGAGCCCCCGTTGGATTCACGAGGAACGGGCTGCCGGTGCCCCCCGCCGGGGACGGAACCCTTACATGACAGTAGAGGAGATTAAGGGGTTAAAACTCCCGGCTGCAGAGGACTGCGTAATCTGGCTCTGGACGGAAAACGCGTTTCTGCACGACGCGTTTCACGTCCTCGAGGCGTGGGGATTTACGCCCAAAAACATCTTGACCTGGGTTAAGAATCGCTCCTGGTATGTGTATGGTCCGTTCAACGACTTCACTGAGCACTGCATCCTGGCAGCAAAAGGGAAACCCGCGGCATCAGACTCCTTAACCATCAGGACAAAGGTTTTCCATGCCTCAGAACGTCGTGTAAACAGAAAACCGGACGAGTTTTATCAGCTTGTCGAATCCCTGTGCCCGGGCCGGAAGCTGGTAATGTTCACTAAAAACAGCAGATCCGGATGGGATGTCTACGAAGGTAAAAGCAGTCCGGGTGCACGAAGTAGAAAGAAGGACCAGAACACGGCATAACACAGGCCTCGGGCAATACCTGAAAGCGCAGTAAACCAGCTTGCGTTGCAAAGCATGGTTGCCTGTTTGCCTGTCTGGAAAACCCATCACGAAAACCCCGGTAGGCACCGAACGCGAAGTAGACGCTTTCAATCCTGGGGTGTTTACCGGAGGATTTCCTGCCCGGCTATATACCTATAAGGCCCTTTCATGTTGTCAGCAGCCGGTGGGCAGGATTTCCTGCTCTGCAGGCAAAACTCAGGAGGATTTTGGCTGTTTTGGGCGAAAAAGACTATTGAGGGATCCTCGTTTATGCCCGCCGGGAAAAGTTAACAGGGCGGGTTTTGGAAAGGAGCCAAAAGCATGCCCGGCCCCTCGTTCGCCAGCTTTTTCCATGCCGCCACCGGCTACGAGCCCTACCCGTACCAGGCCGGGCTCGCTGAAAGCAATAGCTGGCCGCGCATAATCAGAATTCCCACGGGCCTTGGCAAGACGGCGGCGGTAGTACTGGCCTGGTTGTGGCGGCGGCGTTTTCACCCCAACCAAGCCGTTCGGACTGACATCTTCAAACAAGGTGAACTGCAACCCCGCCGTTGCACTCCCTAAAAGATGGGTTAAGGTCAATAAAGGACGGGCGCTTTAATCTCCCTGAAAGTGTTGGTATCGACAATGTGGACATTAAAGAGTAAATTTGATGTGCCTGATATAATTGCCGAAGGAGCTATCATGATCACCGCCGCCTTCGTCCTCATGTTTTTGTGCCTTTCTGCCTTCCGGCGGGAGAGGCGCTTGCCCTGGGCTACAGCCGTGGGCGGTGCCGCCCTGTTTCTTCTCGGTGCGCTCAGTGATCTGGCGGACGAGTTCTTCAAGGTGCCGGACGTAATGAAGCACTGGGTGGAGAATTTTCTCCTGGCCTCGGGGGCCCTGGTAATGACAACAGCCGGCAGCTTCCTTCTTTCCCGGCTCCTTGCGGAGGCTTCCGTTGATCCCCTTACCGGCCTTCTGAACCGGCGCAGTATCGAGCGTGCCCTCCACCGGGAGCTGGCCCGGGCCGCGCGGCACAATCTGCCCCTGGCGGTGGTTTTCGCCGACGTGAACGGCCTGTCGGCGATTAATAACACCTACGGCCACCGGGCGGGTGACGCCGCCTTGAGGCTGGTGGCGACATGTTTAAAGATCGGGCTGCGACCCTACGATGCGGCCGGCCGCTGGGGCGGCGACGAATTCGTAGTCCTGTTGCCCCAGACGGACGAGGCAGGCGCCGCAGCAGTGGTCCATCGCTTGAAGGACGCGGACACCGCCCTGGCTACCGTGCTTAACTTTCCCGTGGGCGTAAGTTGCGGTGCGGCTGTTTACCCGGCCGACGGCGTCAGCGCTGAAGAGCTTCTTGCTGCGGCGGACCGCCGCATGTACGAGGAGAAGGGAAGGCACAGGCAGTTGGCCGGCCCGTCCCCTTAGCAAAGAAGCCTGCCCACTTAAGCAGGCTTCTTGTCTCATCCTGTAAGAGTATCTACTGCTTGGGTACCTAATGGCTCAACCGAAGCCCCCGACGGCGCCGACTGGCGAGCGGGCATCAGCCCGACTACCGCACCCGATGGGAACAGAATTGCGCGGGCGAGTATTTCACCTGCATTAGGGCTAAAGCCTATGGGTACTTTCCCCCGGCACCGGAAGGCGATAAAAACCCGGGTGGGCGCCGAACGGGATAAAAACGCTTGCTGCTTTAAGGTGATCCCCGCGGGATTTCTCGCCCGGTTTCTCGCCTTAAGGGCTTGTTTGCTGACGCCTGAAATTCCGGAGGATAAACAAAACCCTCTATTAGGAAATGAAGATTCCTGACGAAGGAATTAATAGCAACAATATCACAGGGCAACTGAAGCCGATCTTATCCCCAGTTTTCTGACCAGGAGAGAAAAAGGGTGTTCATCACAGCTTTAACCGGAGCCCTATTAGTAACCGGCGGGATAGCGTTTGCTCTTTTGCGCCGCTGGCGCTGGCGGAAGCTGCACGAGGAGCTGGGTGCGCCGGTCATCAATCTAAGTGAGGTAAACGAAAAGTACCGGCCTCTATGGCCGGACGCCGCGGCGGTCGGCGCGGTGTCGGCCTACGACGCCGTCTGGGCTCTGGCGATGATTGACGAGCGTGTCCTGTCCGCCATGGACTTCTCAAGCAAGATCGACCTGGGCACTTTCAACCGGCTGAACGCCTACGTTCACGGGCATTTCCTCTCCGGCGGCGAAGAGGCGGTCAAAGGAGCAGTGGAGCGGCTGGAGGGGTACACTGCGGAGCAGGTGGCGGCCGCCCATTTAACTGCCCAGGGGCACGTGGTGCAGTTTCCCGAAACGCCCAACCAGCAGGGCTGGGACCTGCTGGTGGACGGGCATCCCGTGCAGGTCAAGAACACCATGAACCCTGAACTGATTAAGCAGCACCTGGCCGAAAACCCGGACATCCCGGTGATTGTAAATACTGAAATGGGAGTCCACTTCGCGGACAACGACCAGGTAATTGTTGACCCCGATCTCTCGCACGCGGCCATCGCCGAGCAGGTGCAAAACACCATCCACGGAGTCGACGCCCTGGATTCGATGCCCTTCCACGTTCCGCTCGTCACGCTTGCGCTCTCTTCTCTTCGCGAGGGTGCCTTATGGGCTGGCGGGCGTATTGACGCCGGAACTGCGCTCAAACACATCGGCACAGACGTTGTTGCTGTCGGCGGCGGTGGCGCGGTTGGCTCAAAACTCGGCCTGTTGTTAGGAGGCTTGCTCGGCGGACCTTTCGTCGCGGCAATCCTGGGGATAGGGGGAGCAATCGGCGGCGCTATGGCAGGGCGCGCGGCGGCAAATGCAATCCGGCTGCGCCCGCTAAACGAAGCAAAGGAGGAGCTGAACCGGGCTATCTATAGGGTGGTCAAAATAATGCCGGCGGTAATCGACGAGAAAAAGGCCGCCCTGGGAGCAAAGCAGGAATCAATCCGGCGCAGGCTCAAAGTGGGCTTCTGGAGCTGGCTGTGGCCGTCGCGGGTTCATCTCTTGTTCAAAGAAACAGAAAGAAGAATTCAGGAACGGCTTGCCATACTGGGGGAGGAAAAGAAACGCTGGCAAACGTTCTTCAGCTGCGAGCAGAAGGAACACGGGATAAGCCGAACCGGACTTGAGCTCTGCGGGGAACTGGCCCGGGGCGGCTATTATCATCCTAAGCTGGTTACCGCCCTAAGGGAAGTAGGCAGCAGCTACAAAAAGGTGATGGCGGAAGCGGAAAAACTGGGCCTGAGCCGGAAGGAAAGCTGGCAGGCGGCCCTGGGGAAGGCGGCGGCAACCGCTATGAACTGGGTGGAAAAGTTCAAGGACTGGTGGTTCGGTCGAAAACGTTGACGGTAAAACAGGGGTCGAACGGGCCCCTGTTTTTCTTTGCCCTTCCGGCAGGATTTTCCGGGTTTACGTTGAATTGGTTTAGAAAGCAAGAATCTGTATAATTCTCAGGCAGGAGATTCACCTTCACTGAAAAGATTAAGCTCTACACACCGAAAGTGGGCCCCAAAGGCTTAATGACCCTCCCCAAGGAAAAAAGAAACGCCCTTGGAATTGAAGAGGGCGATCGGGTTTTGCTGAAAGTTGAACGGACGGGAGGGTTTCGCTGCAAAAGGCCCTGGTTGTACCGGCCACCTGGGCTGGAAAAGAAGCTGGACAGGTAGGCAGTTGATCCTGTCGTGGAGGAGAAGAGCACAAGACCATGAATTCAGAACCCGGGTTGGACAGTATAGATCAGCTCGCCCTGGAACACTTTCCCGGGCGGGTGGTCCGCAAGGACCTGGTAAGCAGCCTTAAAGGACAACAGAACGTCCCCGCATACGTGCTGGAGTACCTCCTGGGGAAATACTGCTCCTCTTCCGAGGAAGAGGTTATCCGGGCAGGACTTCAAGAGGTGCAGCACATCCTTACCGGGCACTACGTCCGCCCCGACCAGGCTGAATGGTTCAAGTCCCAGGTGAAAGAGCGCGGGCAGCACCGCGTTATCGACAAGGTCAAGGTGCGCCTGGTGGAAACAGAGGATAAATACTGGGCAAGCCTGGTCAACCTGCAAATTGACCGGGTGCATGTGAACGGAGAAACGGTCCAGCGCTACCAGCGGCTACTCAGCGGAGGAGTCTGGGCGGTGGTGGACCTCGCCTATGACCCCCAGCAGGTGCACAAAGGAGAACTGCGTCCGTTTACCATTGTTATACCGCAGATTATCTGCACCTAAAACTATAGCCTTTTAGTCAAATTATTTTATTTCTTTTTCCTTTTTCGGGTAAAATAACGTGACGTGTTTTTGTCACGG
>JBFMEJ010000077.1:0-6916 GCA_040753275.1 Bacillota bacterium | reverse complement strand
ACTGCCAACCCAGCTGCTTACCTGGGGGATGGCAACAACTTTTCTTTTCCCTTCGACATTAATTTTTCCTTTCTCTAGCAGGAAAACCAGAGGCGGTCCAAGAATAATATAACCAAAAATATATATTTATCCTGTTGCCAGTGGTAAACCAGAGGTGTTGATATGGAGTGGTGCACTTTGGGACGTCCCGGAAGCCAAAAACCAGGAAAAGGACCTGGCCGCCTCCAGCAAAGCCTTTGGAGAGCAAGATTCCTCCGGATTTGTCTGGCAGCCGGAATGATCATCATTGTTTTAGGTCTGCTGGGTTATGCCTGGGCAAAAAAGAAGGTTACCCTGGTCGTTGACGGCCGGGAGATGCAGGTCCAGACGTATAGCCGCACGGTGGCCGATTTACTGAAAAATCAAGGCATAACCTTTTCCTCTGCGGATCAGATCGATCCGTCGTTAGACACCTCCTTGAAAGAAAACCTGCGGGTGGTGGTCAATCACGCCGTCCGGGTGACGCTGACGGCGGACGGGCAAACAAAGGAGATTCTTACCTGCCGGAATACCGTTGGAGATGTTTTGCAGGAACAGGGGATTCCTGTAAAACCCGGCGATCTTGTGGAACCGGCTCCAGATAGTTCCGTTGCCGAGGGAATGGAAATAAAGGTTGTGCGCGTGCACACCGAGGAGGAGGTAAAGGAGGTTCCGGTTGCCTGCCCGACCCGCCGGGAAATAGACCCTCACCTGGCCAAAGGGTTCAGCAGGGTTGTGCAGGCCGGTAAAGACGGGCTGGAAAAACAGCGCTGGCAGATCGTTTATCACGACGGTCGGGAGGTGGAGCGCCGGCTGATCGGGAGCACGTTAGTCAGGGAGCCCGTTGAACGGGTAATTCGAGTCGGCGCTCTGCAGCAGGTCTCCCGCGGCGGCCAGAATATCCGTTTTAGCCGGGCGCTGGACGTAATTGCGACGGCCTACACTTATACGGGGCACAATACGGCTTCCGGAATCCCCCCGCACTTCGGAGCCATAGCGGTAGATCCCCAGGTAATTCCCCTGGGTTCCCGCTTATATGTGGAGGGTTACGGTTTTGCCCGGGCCCTGGATACGGGCGGGGCAATCAAGGGCAACCGGATTGATGTTTTCTTTGAAACAAAGGAACAAACCAGGCGCTGGGGAATCCGCCGGGTCAGGGTGTATATTCTTGAGTAGTTGTCTATGGGAACGTAAAGCAGTGAAAATAGTGGCACAAAGGCACAGAGGCACAAAGGCACAAAGGCACAAAGGCACAAAGGCACCGGACCAGAGTCCGGTTTTTCTTTTTTGGGCGGAAGCTTGCTTTGCCGAACAAAAATTATTATTATAATTTTAGTAGAAACATCCTGAACATGGAGGGGTAGGGTCCAAAGTACGTAAGGCATAAAAGATTCCGGAAAAAGGGGGAGTTCCCCATAACGAACGTTCGTCCTCTCCATAAAGTAATGAAAATAATTATCTAAAAGTATTTATCCCTAATTCCTAACCCCTGATTCCTAATTCACATTTTTTGTGCCTCTGTACTTTGGGCCTGGAAAAAATGTCCCTGCCCAAAATCTTTGCCGAACACGGCTTTCGCTGCCGGAAAAGATGGGGGCAAAACTTTCTGGTGGACGAAAATATTCTCCGCAAAATTACAGCGGCGGCCCGGCTCTCCCCCGCCGATATCGTTGTGGAAATCGGCGCCGGTACCGGTGCCTTAACCCGGGCGCTGGCGCAAAACGCCGGGCTGGTCGTAGCGGTCGAAATAGACCGCAGATTAATGCCGGTGCTTGCCGAAACCTTAAAGGATTTCGACAATGTAGAACTGGTTTTCCGCGATGCCCTGACGGTGGACTTTGACGCCCTGGTCAAAGAAAAGGCAGCCGGGCGCGCCGGTTCGCCGGCGGCTGTCCCGGCTTATAAAGTGGTGGCCAATATTCCATACTCGATCACGACGCCGCTAATTTTGCACCTGCTGCGGGGGAAGTTTCATTTTTCTTTTTTGCTCCTGATGGTTCAGCAGGAAGTTGCCCGGCGCCTCGTAGCCGGGCCAAAAGATGGGGATTACGGGGCCTTCAGCATAATTGTCCAGTATTATACGGAGCCGAAAATCCTGTTCCGGGTGCCGCGGACGGTATTTTACCCCCGGCCGGAGGTGGATTCGGCGGTGGTTTGCCTGGAAAGAAGAATCAAGCCGGCTGTAGAGGTCCCTGACGAGGACCTTTTTTTTAGTCTCGTGCGCAGCGCTTTCGGGCAGCGCCGGAAAACCATTTTAAATGCCCTGGCCGGCGGCCCCGCAACCGCGGCGGCCCTGCCCGGTTTGGCCCGCGGTCTTTCCAGGGACGCCTGGCGGGAAATCCTGCAAGCAGCCGGGGTTGACCCCGGGCGCCGGGGTGAATCTTTGGGCATCGAAGAATTTGCCGCCCTCGCCAGGCAATACGCGCAGTCGATTGCTGAATTGGTTCCAAATCAATCTGGAAAGAAGTGATCACCGGATGTATTTTATCAGCCCGACCAGGGGGAGGCTGGCCTTTGAAGAAATGATGGCCGACATCGTCGGCTACATTACCGGCCTGCCCACCTCGCAATACAAGATCATCATCGGTTCCGACTCCCAGGTGAAGCACGAATCCTGCTTTATCACCGCCCTGATTGTGCACCGGTTGGGTAAGGGAGCCCGCTACTACTACCGGAAAAAAATGCACCGGAAGATTAAAAGTTTGCGCCAGAAAATATTTTACGAAACCAGCTTGAGTCTGGAGCTGGGCGGCCTGGTGGCCAAGTATTTAGCTGAATGCGGCTTAGACGACCTGGAAGTGGAAATTCACATCGACGTTGGTAAACAGGGGGAAACGCGCGATCTAATCAAAGAAGTAGTCGGGATGGTCACCGGGAGCGGTTTCCAGGCGAAAATCAAGCCGGAGGCCTTTGGCGCCGCCAGCGTTGCCGATAAGCACACCAAGTAGCCGGCAATTTTTAAGAAGTAATCGTGCCGAGAAATTTTTCCAGCAGGTCGAACCTCCTCTCCGGGTGATACCCCAGATAAGCTACACCGTTGCAGGTGCGGTCCCGCCGCTCCCCCCGGTAAGCCTGCATGGCCTCCAGGCAGTCGCCGATGATCGTTTCCGCAATCCGGTGGCAATGCACTGGATCTTTTTGCGAAGAACCGAGCCGCGCGTGGGGAATGGACGTGCCGATTGCCACGCGCAGCCCCTTTTTTGCCGCCAGCGCCAGCGCCACCGGGGGGATGGCCAGCTCCCGCACGGGGATCTGCTCCCAAAAGGAGCGGGAAATGGCGTGCGGTCCGTGGGCCGGGGAGGCGCTGCCGAGTTCTTTTTCTAGCCCGATGGTCCGGTTCAAAAGAACCCTGACTTTAATCAAATAGCTGGCCAGGGAAGACGAAACGGCAGGCCCATCCGCCGGGTAGCAGTCGGTCAGGGCCAGATGAAGGTTTCCCTTCCGCATCTTTTTCACCAGTTCCGCCAAAGCGCCGCCGATTTCTCCAGCCATGTCCCCATCCACAAAAAGAATTGTTTCCGCCCCCAGTTCACCCGCCCGGGCGGCCCCCACCGCCCGGGGCACGTCAATTCCCAATGGTTCCTGAAAACAAACGGGTTGAATATTGCGGAGCCCGAACTGTTTAATTACCGCTAATGAATTGTCCCGGCAGCCGTTCAGGACCGGGATAACCAGATCGACCCCCGCGGTGAGTAAAGTTTGAATGACCTTACCGATGGTTGGTGCTTCGTTTTTAGCAGGAATTACGGCCGCGATCATAAGAACCTCCTTCGAAAATAGGAATTAGGGGTTAGGGGTTAGGGGTTAGGGATGGAAATAGTTTTCAACTTCATAACTTTAGCATATTCACCAGATTAACTGGTTGAAACATACTATGTAGGTAAAATATGGAGGTGAGGGCTGTGGATAAGATCAATACTGGTGATATCGTCGCCCGCCTGTCGTACGGAGGGGATATATTTTTTAAGGTAATGGAGATTTTCAATGACGGCGACGGGAAAGAATACGCCCGGTTAAAAGGGCTCGACCTGCGTCTTCTGGCCACCTCCCCCCTCGACGACCTGCAAAAGGTGGAACCTGCCCAGGTGGCCGCCTTCTGGCACTCCTTCATGACCAGAAATCACGAGCAGATGCGGCGAATTTTTCAGCGCCGGCAGGAGGAGCACCGCCAAAGAATGAACCGGGCTACGGGTTACGCGGAAAACAAGATCGAAAGTTTTGACGTGCCAGGTTCCGTCCTGCACATTGACGGTGACGGCGATTACCTGGATTTATGCCTGACCACCTACCGGCAGCTGGGCATCCCCGCCCACGGCTACTGCATCCCGGAAGAAGAACAGGTCAGAGAGCTGGACGCTCTGCTGCGCACGCACCGTCCGGACATCCTGGTGCTCACCGGTCACGACGGCATTGTCAAAGGAACGCGGGATTTTTCGGACCTGAAAAATTACCACCATTCCAAAAACTTTATAGAAGCTGTAAAGGTCGCCCGGGGGTACGAAAAAAGCAAGGACGACCTGATTATTTTCGCCGGCGCCTGCCAGTCCCACTACGAGGCCCTCCTGGCGGCGGGGGCCAACTTTGCCAGCTCGCCCCAGCGCGTTCTGATTCACGCTTTTGATCCCGTTTTTGTCGTGGAAAAAATTGCTTATACATCAATCTATGATCCGATCCCCTTAAAAGACATTATTTCCGCGACGATTACCGGTTTTTCCGGCATCGGCGGCGTGGAAACGAGAGGAAAGTACCGCCTGGGCGTTCCCAAATCGCCGTATTGAGACAAAAAACGCAAAGGCCCAAAGAAATATGTCCGGCCGGGGATATTTTTACTTTGTGCTTTTCTACCCGGGAAATTTTGGGCCATGTCAATACCTCCGTACCTGTGACATCCCTAATTCCTAATTCCAATGCACACAGTTTCCTGACGACCGACGACCGACGACCGACCCGTCACCCTTCTTCCGCTTTCTGCATATGATGCTGGAAAGACGGGGAGGGTCGGATGATGGATCGGCACTTGCGGGTTTTGGGCAAATCGAAGGGAAAGCTCCTGAAATTGCCGAATGTGGTGGGAGTAGGCGTAGGAATTAAAAAAGCGGGGGAGGAAACAACCGGCCGTTTATCCCTGGTTGTTTTTGTGGAAAAGAAGATTCCCGCCCGGGAACTGCGCAGAGACCAGGTTGTTCCTTTAAAAATTGGCGATCTGGAAACAGACGTCATCGAAACCGGGAGGTTCCGTTTTTTAAGCGACCCTTTAGCGGGGCGAACCCGCCGGGTCCGGCCGGCCCCGCCCGGCGTCAGCATCGGCCATTTCCGGGTTTCCGCCGGTACTTTCGGCGCCGTAGTCAGGGATAAAAATACTAAAGAGAAGCTGATTTTAAGCAATAACCACATCCTGGCCAACGCCACCAACGGCCGGGACGGGCGGGCGGCAATCGGCGACCCTGTTTTTCAGCCCGGTCCGCACGACGGCGGGGGCCCGCGCGATCGTATCGGTAGCCTGCTCCGTTTTGTACCGGTAAAGCGCAGCGAACAGGAAGCGGAATGTCCGGTGGCGGCGGCCGTGTCCCGCGCGGGGAACGTTCTCCTGCACGCCTTCCGCCCCAATTACGATCTCCGGTTCACCAGGCGGACGCAGGAAAGCAACTTGATTGACGCCGCGGTGGCCCGCCCGGATTCCCCCGGCCTGATCGACGACAATATCCTGGACATTGGCCCGGTTAACGGGGTGGGTGAGATTCAGCCGTCCGATCAGGTGCTGAAAAGCGGCCGGACCAGCGGGTTGACGGAGGGAAAAGTGCTTTCCATCGGCGTTACGGTAAAGGTCGATATACTCGAGGACGAGACCGCCTGGTTTAACGACCAGATTATGACCGACCTGGTTTCTAAGCCGGGAGACAGCGGTTCTCTGGTCCTCAACGATAAAAAAGAGGCGGTGGGTTTGTTGTTTGCCGGCTCAGATAAATATACGGTTTTTAACCGGATCCAGAACGTCCTGGAAAAACTCAATCTGATTTTTTAAGCCGCCCGGCAAGGCTCTGTGTTCCCCAGCCCCCCTGCGGATTATTGTAATTCCATAAGAATCCCGGGAGAAAAGAGGGGGATGTCAGTTTGGGTCAGGATATTTCCCGCGCCGGCAAAATTGCTCTGGTCATGCTCGGAGAAGTGCCGGCGATCGGGCCTTCCTTTCGGAGAAAAGAAGAAGCCAGATGGAACGCGCAAGGATTGCTCAAGAAAATTGACCGCTTTCTTCAAGAGGCGCATCTCCATCCCTACCGGGTTATGTTCCGGCGCCAGGCGGACGGTTGCTACACGCTGGTGATTAAAAGCGGGACGGCCGCCGTTGAGATCCTGGTGAACATGGATGAATTATTGTTAAAAAGATTTCAAAAGGTTTTCCGGAATTTATTTATCCTGACCTGTTTTTACGAAGGGGACGGCAAGCTGGAGTGTCTGGCGGTGAACGAAGGTCTGGGAGCAGTTTTGTATTCGGCTTGCGATTTTAGTTTTTTTCAGACTCGCTAGCATTATTCCAATTGCTCCCAGGTGGGACAAATTTTATGATCCACGCCTTATGGACAAGCCTGCCAGGTTGTCAGTAAATTTTTCAGCATATTTTGTCGAATAGGGAGAATTGCCAGGAAAAGAACTAAACTGTTAATCTGTAAATAAATAACCTGATATCCAGACCGTGGGGACGAAGGGATGGTCTGGATAAATTAAAGAAAGGGGCGAATCCATGCTGTTTTCCAGACGAACAAAGTTATTGAAAGCGCTGGCTGTCTTTTTGTTTTTGGGATTTCTGGTGGCGGCGGCGCCGGCAAAAACGCCGGCGGCGGAACTCACGAGCTCCGCTGGGGCGGATAGCATCGGTACCAAACTGGTCTACCTGCTTTCA
>JBFMEJ010000076.1:0-6962 GCA_040753275.1 Bacillota bacterium | reverse complement strand
ACAGGGCGGCCCGCAGCATTTCCTCGTGGCGAGGCCGGGCCACCTTGTTTAAAATTACCCCGGCCATCTTCAAATGCGGATCAAAATGCAAAAAACCCATCACCACGGCCGCCACGCTTCTGGTCATCCGCGTACAGTCGACCACCAGAACGACCGGGGCCTGGATAATTTTGGCGATTTCCGCCGTGCTCCCGCTGCCCTGGAGATCCACACCGTCGTACAGACCCATGGCCCCTTCCACAATACCCAGATCTGCCCCGGCGGTATAATTTAAAAAAGAGGCCAGGATATTTTCCCGGTCCATTAAAAAACTGTCCAGGTTTCGGCACTCCCTGCCCGCCACCCGGGAAAGCCAGCCAGGATCGATAAAATCGGGGCCTTTCTTAAAAGGCTGTACGGTCAGTCCCTTTTTACTGATCAGGGAAGCCAAAAGACCAATGGCCACGGTCGTCTTTCCCGAGCGCCCGTGGGGCGCCCCGATCACCAGGCGCGGTATGAACGGCATCATCTTCACCTCAAATAGTTCTCCCGCCAGATTCGATGTAGAAATTACAGCTGCACTAATAAAACAGGCACAAAGTTCACAGGCACAAAGGCACAAAGGAAATAGTTTAACATTTTCCCGCCTGACGTCTTAGCGCCGGAGATCTTCTTCTTTGTGCCTTTGTGTCTTTTGCAATTTTAAAACAGAACCCGCCCCTTGCAAACTTACCGGGACGGGCAGCATAATTATACCAGCGAACCTTCGTGTGGTTGCCTTCCGCTTGCTTATACGCAGCCGGTGGGCTTTGGCAAGCCGGCAATTTTACAAGCGCCTTTGGCTGGCCCGGACGGGAACAGCTCGTAGATGTACTTCAGGCTAAAGCCGGTTTCTTTGCAAAGCTTCCGGATCATCGGAGCAATCTGGAACTTCAAGTAATAATCTCTCAGGTAGTTAACTACTTTCCAGTGGTCGTCGCCCATTTCCTCGACGCCTTCACCTTTGGCCAGGAACTTGGCGACATCCTCGTTCCACTTGTCGGGATCCTGAATAAAACCGTCCTCGTCGATCTCGATTTCCACCCCATTAACGTTAATGGATGCCATTATTCAGATCACACCTCCGTGAAATTTTACTTTAAATATCTTTCTCCACGCTTCCAAAGCCCGCTTAATTTCCAGCAACCACTCTCCCACCTATAAGAATAACATTAAATATTCTGCTCGTCAACCTGTTCCATCTTGCCCCCGGACTACTTCCAGACCAGCGCCTTGCCCACCAGATCAATCAGCCCGTGAACCGTCACGCCCAGTTCGTGTTCTTCCACCATCGGGTAGAACTGGGCCTTGCAAATGGAACAGGGGGCGCAAAGGATGCCGTTGCCGTCCTTGCCCACGCCGGTCGCCCGGATCTGGTCGGCTTTCGTCTGGGAAAACTGGATGCGCTTCTGGTACATCTCCGGGTCGTCGAACAGCACGGCCGAACCGCCGCCGCAGCAAAAATTCCTTTCCCGGTTGGGGTACATTTCCCGGAAGTCGACGGTGACCGCCCGGATGATGGTGCGCATGTTTTCCGTATGGCCGTAAGGACCGTCCGGACTGCAGGCCCGCACGTAATTGCAGGGGTCGTGGAGCGTTACCGGCTGGTAATTTTTTGTCGGGTCCAGCTTCAACTGGTTCGTCCGGATGTAATAGGCCACCTCGTCGTGCAGGTGGGTAATCTCCCACCGCAAAGGCTTGTCGACAAAATACGGCAGGTACATTTTCCACGCGCGCCAGCCGTGCCCACATTCGCCCCAGACAATTTTCTTGACTCCCAGGGTCGTCGCCGCATCGTGCAGGCGCATAAAAAGATTGCGCATTAAATACCGCTGGTCGAACAAAAGGCCGAAGTTTCCCGCCTCGGACATGAAACTGGGAATGGTCCAACTGGCTCCGATATAAGTGAAGAACATCGCGGCGCCCATCAAAGTGTACGGGTTCAGCAAGTAGTCCGCCGAAGAAGGCACGTATAAAATATCCGCCTCTTCGTCAACCGGGAACCGGATGTCCACCCCGAATTCTTCTTTGGCTTCCTCGCTGAGAAATTCCAGCGTGTCGACAATGGCCGGCTTGGTGATATTACCCTGGTTGCCGGCATTGATAATTCCCCAGCCTCCTCCCGCGTGAAGCTTGGGAACTATCCCCAGCCAGTACAGGATCTGGCGGCCGACCATGGTTACTTCGCAGGTGTCGATCCCGAACGGACACACCGTTCCGCAGCGGCGGCACTCGGTGCACTGATAGAAATACGAATACCACTGTTCGAGAACGTCCAGGCTCATGTCCTCGGCGCCTACCAGCTTGCCGAACCAGCGGCCTTCCAGGGTAAAGTAGCGGCGGTAAATTTTCCGGATCAGTTCCGCCCGGTTGGTGGGAATGTTGTTCGGATCCCTGGTGCCCAGGTAGGAATGGCAATTTTCGGCGCAAAGCCCGCACTTGACACACGACTCCATGGCCAGCACGAAAGAGCGGAATTTTTTGCGCATCTCGTCGATTAACCGGATGGCTTCCGCCACTTTTTGCTCGTCCGGCACAGGAATCACTTTTAACTTTTTGAGATCTTCCGCAGATGCTTTGGCGGGTTGCGCCATTCCTTTATATGTCGGCATATGTTAGACTCCTCCCCCTTACGCAGCGCCGCCGGCAGAAGGCAGGCCCGTCCCTTTCGCCCTTGCTGCGGCAACATCCACATTGGGCAGGCCGGGCGCAGGATCGGTGTGGACCCGGTTTTCAATCCAGCGCAGAGCAAACATTCCGAACAGGTGGACCAGCTTGCTGAACGGGAAAACAATCATCAAGATCTGGACCAGCAACATATGGATAATGAAAAACACGTTGTGAAAAACGAATTCGGGTACCGGCTGCAGGAAAATCAGCGCCTTGAAATATTCGTACACTTCCTCGTAATGCATCCCATACGCCGGGAAATAGCGCATGATGTCGCCCACGGCAACGATGGCGATCAGCAGAACCAGGTGCAAGTAATCGCTGGGGTTGGACACCTGCCTTACCCTGGCCACGGATACCCTCCGGATCAGCAGGTAAATCAAGCCCAACAGTAAAATAACGCCGAATACGGAACCCAGCAGGTTGGACATAAATTTGCTTAATTCCGGGGACATCCCGATGTAAACAAACTGTTCGCCCAGGAAATAAAACCCTACCGCGTGCCCGCCCAAAACCATGAACAGGGCGATGTGCATGGGCCACGCGCCAATCCAGAGGGTCGGCTCAAAAAAGAAGATATTCCGGAAAAGGGCTATTTCCCGGATAAAAATCCAGCCCGCCTGAAAGGGCGTTTGCGGAAAAGGCGCCAGGACGATCTCGTGGGACGTGCCCAAAAGCCGGGCGGCCGCCCACCGGCCCAGGCGGAACAGAAGACCTAAACCGAAAATGGTAACGGCAATGTAAGGCAGAATCTGGACAATAAAGTATACCACCAGGCTGTTCACCCCTCTCTTTAACGGCTGTGCTTAACCGGCCGGAACCAATTAGCCGCCGGGAAAGAAGAACCGGGGCGAACCTTCTTTCCGCGGATAAATCAACAAGCGGCTTGCGGGTTTGAAAACCCTTTCTACCTTCTCCTCATTCCCTGTCGGTTACGATTCTTCTATCTGGGCGGCCCCGCTGGGGCAAACAGTCACGCAGGTCTCGCAGCCCATGCACTCATCCGGCTCGCCGGTAACGGCCGCTTTCCCGTCTTCCATGCCTAAAATTCCGGCCGGGCAGGAATCAGCACATTCTCCGCATCCTTCACACTTATCCCGATCAATAGTTACTCTGAACATTTTTTATCCTGGTTGAAGCAACCAGGAAATTACACCTCCTGTAATTTATTTAACCAACTTTGGTGCTGGCGAAAGTTTTTTTACCCCGGTAACGCCCTGCTAAAAGCCACGCTCTTAAAGGCTCAGCTGCCGCCGGCTAAAAGGCTCCCCCGCAGTTTGGGATAATTGGCTTAATCGACCACCTCCCCGGCCGAGGGAAAAAATCTTCCCGTTTTTGGCACTTAGCACATCCACTAAGATCTTATATTCGTCATTAATTTAATTAATCCTTCTCTGGAAAATTATTTTCTCTCCGTCCTGCCGCCTCCTCCATCACCCCTCTAAGTTTTCGGCATTAATTTGTTCATTCCTGCTGGAGGCGCGAAAATTTTGTGCTTTTTATTTCTATTTGACGGTCCTGCCTGCCTGCTGATATACTTTATCTTAGAGAAAGAGCAGCCGCAAAATCAGTCGTCGGTCGTCAGATGTCAGTCGTCGGAAGATAATGTATATTTTCGAAGGAGGAGTAAAATGCCGATCTTCGAGTTTCGCTGCCTGAAGTGCGGTCAGCTTTTTGAAAAACTATTCTTAAATCCGAACGACAAAGTCGAACAAATTGAATGTCCCGCCTGCAAGTCCTCGTCTTTTGAGCGGGTGATCAGCAAAACCAATTACGTCATGGGCAGAAGCGGAAAAAAACCGACGCTCACCACCAAATCCTGCAGCCCGGGGACGAACTGCATGACTCTGGACATCCCGGGACCGGACTAAAGGAAGGTGAAGGGTTAAAAAATATGAAAACGAAGCAGGGTCGTCCGGCGCACGAGCTCAGCGAGGAAAACAGGCTCTACTTACGAGAAGCTTTTTTACGCGAGATGGTGCCTCTGCTGAAAGAATGGCAGGGGCGAACCGGCGTTGTAAATTGCGCCTTTGCCGGCGCCAAATACGCCGGCTGGAATATTGTTTTTAAATCCATCGGCTCCGGTTTTGAGATCGTCGAATTCGAATGCACGGAAAGGAAGACAGCTTCCCCTGCCCCATGAAAAGTTCGCGAAAAGCAAGTGATTCGAGACAAAGAAGCCTTTTTTCCAGGCAGCTGACGGTCAAACCCGCCTGCCCTTTCTGCGGCCTTCCGCTGGAAAAACCAAAGGAACTGAAAACCCGCCGGCCGCAAGAGATGCCCCTCGGGCTCTGCCCCTGCGGCGCTGTCTACGCCTACGACGCAACCGGACACAACTTGGGTGCCGCTTTTCTAGAGGCGCTTGTCTTTAGCTGCAATATGGATTGGGATCTGGCCTGGGGTTTACTGCCGGAAGAAGACTACCTGGAAAAAATTGTAGAGAACTACGACTACGAAACCAACCGGATCGTTCCGGGCGGATTTTACGAAGGCAGAAAAATCTCCGGGGCTCTCTATTTCGTCAGGCCGCACGCCGACATCCAGGAGGTCACCCGCCGGGGTGTTGAACAGCGGCTCCAGCAACCGGCCCCGGTTAAACCTGCTTCGCCGCAGGCCCGGAAACCGGCCGCAAGGACTTTGACCAAAGAAGAAGTGGCGGAACTGGTGGAACAATACACGCCCGGCCCGCTGTTTGCCGGCGCCGGCCCGGATCAAAAAACGATCCGGCACCTGCAGCGCCTCCTTTACTCGGCCAACGAACTGACCCGCTTCCGGGCGGCCGAATTCTTGGGCCTGGCCTGCGCCGCGGCCGCGCAAACAAACCCGCGGTTTGTTTCCGGGCTCCTCCAGGGTCTGTTTACCTCTTTGACGGACACCGCCGCCTCCGGCTGGGGGGCAATGGAAGCAATCGGCGAAATCATCAGCCGGTCCGCGGGCATTTATGCCGGCTACATTCCGGTGCTGTACCAGCTGCTGGAGGAAAAAGCAGAAGATAAGGAGATGCAGGCCAAAATTCTGGAGGCCCTTGGTAAAATTGCCGGCGCAAGGCCGGACCTGATCAAAAAGTCATTCCTGTATTTTACCCCCTTTTTGCGGGACCCCTGCCCGGAAGTCCGGGGGCAGGCGGTCGTGCTCCTGGGCAAGCTCGCTCCGGGGAAGGCAGCCGGAGAATTGCAGCCCCTGCAAAACGACCTGCAGGAAATCAGCATTTACGAAAACGGAAGCATGGTTAAAAAGAAGATCGGCCGGCTGGCTGCCGAAGCCCTGGCTGGAAAGCCGGTGCTGCCTTAACGGCGTGGATGTTTACTGTTCCTTGTCCTTGCTCCGGTAAGGCTCCAGCTCAGCCAGAAATTCCGGGTGAACCGCAAAGCCAAGTTCCCTGGCTTTATCGACATGGTAAATGGCGTTTGCGTAATCATCCTTCAGGTAATAGGCGTAGGCCAGGTTGTTGTGGCCGAGGGCGAAATCAGGCGCCATATTCAGCATTTCCCGCCCCGTTTCGATGGCCCGGTCGATCTCCCCCTTTTGCAGGTAGGCGTTGGCCAGGTTATTCCACGCCTGGACGATCCGCGGGTTTAAGGCAATCGCCTTCTCCAGCGCCGCGATGGCTTCCTCGGGGCGGGCCATCTGCAGGTAGGCAAACCCCAGGTTGGCGTAGCCGCGTGCGTACCGCGGCTCGATTTCGATGGCTTTTTGGTTTGCCTCCACTACTTTTTCCAGATCCCCTTTTTTGAAGTAAATATAGCCCAAATTGGCGTAGGCTTCAAACATCCGTGCGCTGTTGGCGATGGCCTCTTCAAAGAAGGGGATGGCTTCTTCCAGCCGGCCCTGCCGCATGAGGTCGACGCCCAAATTGTAGTAAGCGTTGGCGCACTCCGGGTTTTCTTTGAGAATTTGCTTTTGTTCCGCGATAAATTCTTCAAAGCTTTTTGGTTCGGCCATAGACATTTAACCCCCTCTGTGCCTTTCTCCCTCTGTGCCTCTGTGCCTTGTGCCTTTAATCAAAAGAGGCCGCCGACAAAGGAAGGTAGCGACCTCTTTTCTACCTGAACTTTAGCATAACCCCGGGAAAACTTACTTATCCTCGGTGATGCCTCTTCCCTTCAAACCGTACATGGTCGTGCTGCCCGTCGAGAAGTAGATCAGCGTTCCCTCGTTGATCAGTTCGGAAGCGGCTTTTTTAATGTCCCTGGATTTTGCTCCCGGGATCTTTTGCTGGACAGCCTTCTCCATGTCTTTAAAATAAAACTTGCTTTTTTTGCTGCTTTCTGCAT
>JBFMEJ010000075.1:0-6976 GCA_040753275.1 Bacillota bacterium | reverse complement strand
AAATATAAAAAATAAGTCTTCATAAGAAAGGGGTGAGTTTGGCCAAGGTGGAACTGCACGAGATAGAGGAGAGGTTGAATTTTTGGGGTTTTCCGCATGAGCACTGGCATTTGGGCACCATCGGCACTTTTCCCCTCGATCTGAATCCGCGGACGATCATCGTCACGTGGATCACCATGATCCTGGTGGCCCTTTTTGCCGTGGCGGCGACGCGCAACATGGACATGAAGAGGCCGAACAAGCTGCAAGTGATGATTGAAATGATTTATGACTTCGTGAAGGGCCTGGTGCACGACCAGATTCACGACCCGGTGAAGGCGATGTCTTTTTTGGGCATTGCGCTGACCTACTTTATCTTCATTTTGTTTTCCAATTTGCTGGGTTTGGTCCCCACCCTGACTTCCCCGACCGCCGATTTGAACACAACCGTCGGCCTCGCCATCTGCACCTTCATCCTGTTTCAATATTACGGGATCCGTTACAAAGGCGGAAGACATTTCAAGCATTATTTCGAGCCATACTGGTTTTTCCTGCCCATCAACATCGTCGAAGACCTGTCGAAACCGGTTACCCTGTCTTTCCGTCTTTACGGGAACATTTACGCGGGCGAGGTTTTAATCCTGGTCATCCTGGGGCTCTTGCCCGTGGTGGTTGATTTTGCCGGCGGGTTCATCGTTCCGGTGGTCTGGCTGGCGTACAGCATCTTTGTCGGCTGCATTCAGGCATTTATCTTCACCATGCTCAGTATCGTTTACGTAGGGCAGAAAGTGGCTGAAGATCATTAAGTAAGTATCATTAAAACAATTGAACAAGGGAAGGTTTTTTGGGAAAGGAGGGAGAGAGATGGAAGTAGGAGCCGGTGCTGCGATTGGTACTGCTTTGGCGGTAGGCCTGGGCGCTTTGGGCGCGGGCATCGGTGACGGTCTGGCTACTTTTTCCGCCGTCCAGGCGGTAGCCCGTCAGCCGGAGGCCAGGGGTACTGTTTTTACCACGATGTTCATCGGTATTGGTTTGATTGAGGCTCTTCCGATTATTGGTGTGGTCATCGCTTTCATGCTGTTTGGCAAGATTGGCTAAAGGCCAGCGCTAACAAGGAACGGCATAGCATAGAAATATTTCTATGCTATTGCCTTCCCTTTGTTAGTTCCTTTTGGCGGGGTCAGGGTCGAAAGGTTCAGGTCCGCAGGCTTAATTTTTTACTGTCCGGAAGTGGAAGGAGGGAATTCGAACTTGCTGGAATTTAACGCTACCCTGCTGGCGCAAATATTTCACTTCGTGGTCTTGTTAATCTTTCTGCGCGTTGTCGCCTACAAACCCATCGCCAAGCTTTTAAAGGAGCGCCAGGACTACATCGCCAATAACGTGGCCGCCGCCGAGGAAGAGCGCGCCCAGGCCGAAAAGCTAAAGCAGCAATACCTGGCGGATCTGCAAAAGGCCCGGGAAGAGGCCCAGGGAATTCTGGCGCAGGCCACCAAGGCTGCGGAATTGCAGGCGCAGGACATCATCGCCGCGGCGAAAGAAGAGGCCAACCGGGTGAAGGAGAGCGCGCTTGCCGATATTCAGCGGGAGAGGGAGAAGGCGGTTCGCGAGCTGCGGGAGCAGGTGGCTGCGCTGTCCGTGCTGGTCGCCGGAAAAATTATCGGCCGGACGATTACGCCGGAAATCCAGAGCCAGCTGGTTTACGATTTTATTAAAGAGGCGGGGGATCTCCCATGTTAAAAGGGGCCGTGGGGTCCCGCTACGCGGAGGCCCTTTTTGCCATTGCCAAAGAGAGTCAAAACATCGACCAGCTGGAAGAAGAGCTGCAGGCCATCAACCAGGTCATTTCCGGTTCCCGCGAACTGCAAAAAGTTTTGTACCACCCCCAGATTACCCCGGAAGAAAAAAAGGAGATCGTGAAAAACATTTTTGCCGGGAGAATTTCCCGGGTAGCGAACAACTTCCTTTATTTATTGATTGATCACAAGCGCGAGATGTTTTTGCCAGACATCGTCGCATACTTTACCGAAATGGCCAACCGCGCCCGGAATCTGGTGCAGGTGGAGGTAACCAGCGCTGTAGAGCTGAACGCCGACCAGAAAAAGCAGTTAAATGAAACATTGGAAAAAATAACCTGCAAAAGGGTGCGGGCCAACTACGCGGTGGACCCTTCCTTAATCGGCGGGGTGGTCGTGCGCATTGGCGACCGGGTTATCGACGGCAGCGTGAAAACCAGGCTGGCCGGCCTGCGGGAGCATTTACGGCAAACAAGTTAACCGAAAGATAGGGGTGAAATCAAGAGATGAACTTGCGACCGGAAGAGATCAGTTCGATCATTCGGCAGCAAATCGAAAAATACGAAACCAAAATAGAAATGCGCGATGTCGGCACCGTCATCCAGGTCGGCGACGGGATCGCCCGGGTCTACGGGGTCGAAGATTGTATGTCCATGGAGCTGTTGGAATTCCCTGCCCCGGAAGAAGGCGGGGAGCCGGTGCTGGCCATGGCGCTCAACCTGGAGGAGGACAACGTCGGCTGCGTTTTGCTGGGCCCTTATTACCATATTAAAGAGGGGGATATTGTCAAGCGGACCGGGCGGATTGCTTCCGTGCCCGTGGGGGACGCCCTGATCGGCCGCGTGGTGAACCCCCTGGGGCGCCCCATTGACGGCAAGGGGCCCATTCAAAGCGATAAATTCCGCCCCATCGAGCGCATCGCCCCGGGCGTTATTTTCCGCCGCCCGGTGAACCAGCCCCTGCAGACGGGCTTAAAGGCCATCGACTCCATGATTCCCATCGGGCGCGGGCAGCGCGAATTGATCCTGGGCGACCGCCAGACGGGGAAAACGGCCATCTGTGTGGACGCCATCATCAACCAGAAAGGCAAGGACGTCATCTGCATTTACATCGCCATCGGCCAGAAGGCTTCCACCGTGGCCAGCGTCATCCAGACGTTGACCGATCACGGCGCCATGGATTACACCATCGTGGTTTCGGCCACTGCGTCGGACCCGGCGCCGCTTTTGTACATTGCCCCGTACGCCGGCTGCGCCATGGGCGAGGAATTTTTGGAACAGGGCAAGCACGTGCTGGTCATTTACGACGACCTGTCCAAGCAGGCGGTGGCTTACCGTGAACTTTCCCTGCTCTTAAGACGCCCGCCCGGCCGGGAAGCGTACCCGGGCGACGTTTTCAACCTGCATTCGCGCTTGCTGGAGCGGGCCTGCAAGCTGAACGACCAGTACGGCGGCGGTTCGCTGACGGCGCTGCCGATCATCGAAACCCAGGCCGGCGACGTATCCGCCTACATCCCGACCAACGTGATTTCCATTACCGACGGGCAGATTTACTTAGAGCCCGACCTCTTTTACGCCGGCGTGCGTCCGGCCATCAACGTGGGTCTTTCCGTCTCCCGCGTGGGCGGCGCGGCGCAGATCAAGGCCATGAAACAGGTGGCTGGCCGGTTGCGCCTGGACCTGGCCCAGTACCGGGAACTGGCCGCCTTTGCCCAGTTCGGCTCCGAACTGGACAAGGCAACGCAGGCGCGGCTCATCCGCGGCGAGCGGATGGTGGAACTGCTTAAGCAGAACCAGTACGTGCCCATGGCGGTGGAAGACCAGGTCATGGTCATTTACGCCGGGGTCAACGGCTACCTGGACGACCTCCCGGTAGAAAGGGTCCTGCCTTTTGAGGCTGAATTTTTGAAATACATGCGGACCAGCCATCCGGAAGTAGGCGAAACAATCGCCAAGACGGGCCAGCTGGACAAGGAGACGGAAGAGGCCCTGAAAGCGGCCATTACGGAATTTAAAAAGACCTTTGTAAGCGGTTAAGTTTGCCAGCGGTGATTAGTTGTAACGAAGGGGGTTTCAAAGTACTGAAAGGTAAGGCATCTTTACTTTGTGCCTTTGTGCCTGTGTACTTTGTGCCTTCCGCAGTTGCAAGGTTTTGCTTAAAGGTGGTGAAAGAAATCAATGCCCAGTTTGCGGGATTTAAGACGGCGCATCCGCAGTATTAAAAGTACGCAGCAGATTACCAAGGCCATGAAGGCGGTGTCGGCGGCCAAGATGCAGAAAAGCCAGGACCAGGTGATTGCCGCCCGCCCCTACGCCCGGCGGATCAGAGAGGTGCTGGGCCGGCTGGTTTCCCATGCGCAGGGGGCGAAGCTGCCTTTGCTGGAAGAAAGGGAGCCGCAGAAGGTCGCCTTTGTAGTGATCACCGCCGACCGGGGCCTGTGCGGCGGGTTTAACGCCAACCTGATTCGCCGCGCCGTCCAGGAAATCAAGAAATTTAACAACGTCAGCCTGGTCTGCGTGGGCCGCAAAGGGCGGGACTTTTTCCGGCGCCGCGGCTACCACCTCGCCGGCGAATACGTCCGGCTGGGCGAAACCATTCGTTTTCCCCAGGCCCGGGAAATTGCGCGCGCCGTTGCCCTGAAGTACGCGGCCGGGGAATTTGACGCCGTCTACCTGGTTTACAGCGAATTTGTCAACGTCCTGGTGCAGCGGCCCACGGTGGTGCGCCTGCTGCCGGTGGAGCCCCCCCAGGAGGGCGACAAGGGGTATATCGATTACATTTTTGAACCTTCGGCGGAAGAAGTGCTCAAAGAGCTGTTGCCGTTGTACGTGGAAAACACCGTTTTTTACGCGCTTTTGGAATCCAAGGCCAGCGAGCACAGCGCGCGGATGACGGCCATGGACAACGCTACCAAGAATGCCGGGGAAATGATTGATAAATTGACGCTGGCGATGAACCGTGCCCGGCAGACGGCCATTACCAAAGAAATTCTGGAAGTCGTCAGCGGCGCGGCAGCTCTCGAATAAGGCGAGACGACTGAAAGGGGTGTAGATCACGCGATGAACAATGTTGGTGAAGTAGTGCAGGTAATCGGCGTGGTGGTGGACGTGCGTTTCCCTCCGGGCCAGGTCCCTGATATTTACAACGCGCTGAAAATAGAGCGGGAAGGCGCCGACGAGCTGGTTCTGGAAGTGGCCCAGCATTTGGGCAACAACGCCGTGCGGACGGTGGCCATGTCCTCCACCGACGGTTTAAAACGCGGGACAAAGGTTATTGATACGGGAAAGCCCATCACTGTTCCGGTGGGCCGGGCCGTCCTGGGCCGGCTGGTGGACGTTTTGGGTAAGCCGATCGACGGCAAGGGAGAAATTGTCAGCGATCATTATTACCCCATCCATCGTCCTGCTCCGTCCGTGGCCGATCAATCCACCCGGGCCGAGCAGCTGGAAACCGGTCTGAAGGTAATCGACCTGCTGGTGCCCTTCCTGAAGGGCGGCAAAATCGCCATGTTCGGCGGCGCCGGCGTGGGCAAGACGGTCATCGTGATGGAGTTAATCAACAACATTGCCAAACAGCACGGCGGTATTTCCGTGTTTGCCGGCGTGGGCGAGCGGACCCGCGAGGGCAACGACCTTTACCTGGAAATGACGGAAGCCGGCGTCCTGGACAAGACCATCATGGTCTTCGGCCAGATGAACGAGCCGCCGGGGTGCCGCCTGCGGGTGGGCCTGACGGGCCTGTGCATGGCCGAGTACTTCCGGGATGAAGAGGGTGCCGACACGCTGCTGTTTATCGACAATATCTTCCGCTTCACCCAGGCCGGTTCGGAGGTTTCCGCGCTGTTGGGCCGGATGCCGTCGGCCGTGGGTTACCAGCCCACCCTGGCCACCGAAATGGGTCACCTGCAGGAGCGGATTACCTCCACGCGGAAAGGTTCCGTTACCTCCGTGCAGGCTGTGTACGTGCCGGCCGACGACCTGACCGACCCGGCGCCGGCGACCACCTTTGCCCACCTGGACGCCACCGTGGTGCTTTCCCGGCAGATTGCCGAGCTGGGGCTTTACCCGGCGGTGGACCCGCTGGATTCCACGTCCCGCATCCTTGACCCCCACGTGGTGGGCGAGGAACATTACCAGGTGGCCCGCGGCGTTCAGAAGGTGCTGCAGCGTTACAAAGAACTGCAGGACATCATCGCCATCCTGGGCATGGAAGAGTTGTCGGACGAAGATAAACTGATCGTGGCCCGGGCCAGAAAACTGCAGCGCTACCTGTCGCAGCCCTTTCACGTGGCGGAGGCTTTTACCGGCATGTCCGGAGTTTACGTTCCTTTGAAGGAGACTATCCGGGGCTTTAAAGAAATTTTGGAAGGGAAGCACGACGAGCTGCCGGAGGAAGCCTTCTACATGGTGGGCGTGATTGAAGACGCCGTGGAGAAAGGTAAGCGCCTGCTCGAAGGAAGTGCATAAGCATGGCGGAAAAAACGCAGCGCCTGGAGATCGTTACTCCGGAGCGGAAAGTCTACAGCGAAGACATTCGCTACGTGATTGTGCCCGGCACTGAGGGCGAGATGGGCTTTTTGCCCGACCACGCGCCGCTGGTGAGCACTTTAAATATCGGGCTGGTCCGGGTGTACCGGGAAGGCGGCGAAAAGCCCTTGAAAATTGCCGTGGCCGGCGGTTTTGTCGAGGTCAAGAACAGCCGGGTGACCATCCTTACCCGGGCCGCCGAGCGCGAAGAGGAGATTGACCGCGCCCGGGCGGAAGCCGCCCGCGAACGCGCCCAGGCCCGGCTGGCGGCCAGGACGCCGGACGTCGACGTGGCCCGGGCGGAGGCCGCCTTAAAGCGGGCGTTAAACCGCCTCAAGGCGCTGGAGGGCATTTAGATTAATTTTCTTTAAATCTCTAGCCAAAGATAAAACCAGGGGGTTCCCTGGTTTTTTTATTTTCCGTGCGCTCGGGCAAGTCAAGACCGTCCCAGATTGCTAAGGCGGTATTTCTGGTAATTAATGGGTAAATACTATGAATAAAGATAATAGTAAGGCACAAAGGCACAAAGGGACAAAGATTTAAAGGAGCAAGGGCATAGAGGCAAGTCAGGGGGTTTTGCCGATTCGCAAGTTATTCATAGGATTTACCCTAATTTTGATCGCGGTTTTACTGGCTCTGCCGTACCTTACGGACAGGCTTTCTTCCGTTCGGATC